>JAEWCI010000181.1 GCA_023390705.1 Pseudomonadota bacterium | reverse complement strand
GGCTGGATGCCGGAAAAGACGCGCTGCATTGGCTGGCTACCGCATGAAAACCGGCGGGGGTCTTCCCCCGCGCGGGCCTGCCGCGTCAAGCCTCGTGCCGGGGTGGGGGCCGGCGCCGGGCAGGCGGCCTCAGGCCGGCGCCTTGCGGCGGCGGCGCAGCAGGCGGCCAAGTTCCCGCATGTCCAGCACGCCCAGGGCCTGGGCGGCGGCGAAATAGCCGAGCCCCCCCAGCGCCACCAGCCCGGCCAGGGCAAACAGCCGTCCGGGCGGCGCCACCGGCCAGAACAGGGCCTGCGCCGCCCAGAGCAGCAGCGCCATCAGCAAGGTCGCCGCCAGCAGGCGTGGCGCCCGGCGGCGCAGCCTGCGGTCCAGCACCAGTTGGCCGCGGCGGGCCAGCAGCCAGGCCAGGGCCAGAGCGTTGAACCAGGCCGCCAGCGCGGTGGCCAGCGCCACCCCGACATGCGCCAGGAATTGCGTCAGCACCAGGTTCAGCGCCAGGTTCAGCCCCACCGCGGCGAAGCCCAGCTTCACCGGCGTCGCGGTATCGCCCCGGGCGAAGAAGCCCGGCACCAGCACCTTTACCAGCACATAGGCCGGCAGGCCGATGGCATAGGCGGAAAGCGCCGCCGCGGTGGCCCGCGCCTCGGCCTCGCCGAAGGCGCCGCGCAGGAACAGCGCCTCGATGATCGGCAGCGCCGCCACGGCCTGCCCCGCCGCCGCCGGCAGGCAGAGCAGCAGGGCCAGCTCGATCGCCCGGTTCATGCTGCGATGCGCGGAAAGCCGCTGGCCGGAGCGCAATTGCCGCGCCAGCAGGGGCAGCAGGGCGGTGCCCACCGCGGCGCCGATGACGCCCAGCGGCAATTGCCCCACCCGGTCCGCGTAGTAGAGGAAGGAGACGGCGCCCGAGGGCAGCAGCGAGGCGATGATGACATCCACCGCCAGGTTCAACTGCGTCACGCCCGCGCCGACCAGGCCGGGGCCCATCCTGCGCAGCACCTCCCGCACCTCGGGCGAGAGCCGCACCGGCCGGATGATGTTCAGCGCCATGCCGGCGCGCGCCGCCGCCCACAACACCAGGCCGAGCTGCACCACGCCGGAGATCGTCACCCCCCAGGCCAGGGCATGCGCCGGCGTCGCCACATAGGGCGTGAGGCCGATGAGCGCGGCCATGGAGAGCAGGTTGAAGAAGACCGGCGCGGCGGCCGCGGCGGCGAAGCGGTCCAGCCCGTTCAGCACGCCGGACACCAGCGCGGTGAGGCAGATGAACAGCAGATAGGGGAAGGTGATCCGCGTCAGCTCCACGGCCAGCGCGAATTTCTCCGGCGTGGCGGCGAAGCCGGGCGCCAGCACCGTCATCAGGTAGGGCATGAACACCAGGCCGAGCACGGTGAGCGCCGAGAGCCAGAGGCTCATCAGCACTGCCATGCGTTCGGCCAGTTGCTTCGCCGCAGCCGGGCCCTGCACCGCCAGGGTGCCGGCGAAGGCGGGCACGAAGGCGGCGTTGAAGGCGCCCTCGCCGAACAGGCGGCGGAACAGGTTGGGCAGCTTGAGGGCGACGAAGAAGGCATCGGCCATGGGACCGGCGCCGAGCCTCGCCGCGATCAGCATGTCGCGGGCGAAGCCGAGCACCCGGCTGGCCATGGTCCAGCCGCCTACGGTGAGGACGCTGCGGAGCATGGCGCCCTGGTAGCGCGGAATGACCGAAGGGGCGAGGGCACGGGTTTTCGTTGCCCCGATACGGGGCCAGAAGGCAGAGTGCGCCGCGACGCAACCGGGGGTTAAGGGGGAATCGGATGGTGGATATCGTCTCGCGCGCCAAGGCACTGATCATGCAGCCGCGGCAGGAATGGGCAGTCATCGCCGCGGAACCGGCCGATACCAGAAGCCTGATCCTGGGCTATGCCGCGCCCTTGGCGCTGATCCCGGCCATCGCCGGGCTGATCGGCGGGTTCCTCTTCAGCAGCATGATGAGCAGCATGATGGGGGTGCGCATCAGCCTCTTCAGCCTGCTGCTGCAGACCATCGTCGCCTATGTGCTGGGCCTGGTGGGGGTCTGGGTGCTGGGCAAGCTCATCCAGGCCCTGGCACCGCGTTTCGGCGGCGTGGATGACGAGGTCGCCGCCATGAAGCTGGCGGCCTACTCGCCCACGGCAAGCTGGCTGGCCGGCGTCTTCGTGGCGATCCCGGTGCTGGGAATCCTCAGCCTGCTGGGGCTGTACAGCCTCTATCTGTTCTATACCGGCGCCCCGGCGGTGACGCGGGTGCCGCAGGACAAGGCGCTGATCTTCGTGGTCGCGGTGATCCTCTGCGCGATCGTGCTCTACCTGCTGATCGGCGCGGTGGCAGGGCTGTTCCTGCACATCTGACAGCGAAAAAGCGAAGGGCCGGAGCGTCGCCGCCCCGGCCCTTCCCACGAAACCTACGCCGCCTCGCTCTCCGCTCGGCGGGCATGGCGCTTGCGCTCATGCGGGTCCAGGTAGCGCTTGCGCAGGCGGATGGCGGAAGGCGTCACCTCCACCAGCTCGTCATCCTCGATATAGGCGATGGCCTGCTCCAGGCTCATCTTCCGCGGCGGGGTCAGGAGCAGCGCGTCATCCTTGCCGGCGGCGCGGATGTTGGTCAGCTTCTTCTCCTTGATCGGGTTCACTTCCAGGTCGTTGTCGCGGGAGTGCTCGCCCAGGATCATGCCCTGGTAGACCTTCACGCCCGGGTCCACGAAGAGCGTCCCGCGCTCCTGCAGGTAGAACAGCGCGTATTGCACCGCCTCACCGTCGGAGTTGGAGATCAGGCTGCCGTTGCGCCGGCCCTCGATCGGCCCGGCCCAGGGGCCGTAGCCGTGGAACAGCCGGTTCATCATGCCGGTGCCGCGGGTATCCGTCAGGAACTCGCCATGGTAGCCGATCAGCCCGCGGGAGGGGATGAGGAAGGTCAGCCGCACCTTGCCGCCGCCCGAAGGCCGCATGTCCTGCATCTGGCCCTTGCGCAGCGACATCTTCTCGACGACGACACCCGAATAGGCTTCATCGACGTCGATCAGGGCTTCCTCGTACGGCTCCTCACGCTCGCCCGTCGCCGGGTTCTCCCGCGTCAGCACGCGCGGGCGCCCGATGGTCAGCTCGAAGCCCTCGCGCCGCATGGTCTCGATCAGCACGCCGAGCTGCAATTCGCCGCGGCCGGCGACCTCGAAGCTGTCGGCCTCCTCCGAATCCTTCACCTTGATGGCGACGTTGCCCTCGGTTTCCTTGTAGAGCCGTTCGCGGATCTGGCGGCTCGTCACCTTCTTGCCATCGCGACCGCCCAGCGGGCCGTCATTGATGCGGAAGGTCATGGCCAGGGTCGGCGGATCCACCGGCAGGGCCGGCAGCGGCATGGCCACTTCCGGCGCGGCGATGGTGTCCGGGATGGTGGCGTTGGACAGGCCGGCGATGGCGATGATGTCGCCCGCCTGCACCTCGTCCACCGGCACGCGGTCCAGGCCGGAGAAGGTCATCAGCTTGGTCAGCCGCCCCGTCTCCACCACGCTGCCGTCCTGGCGCAGCACGCGCACCGGCATGTTCAGCCGCGCGATGCCCTGCTCCACCCGGCCGGTCAGGATACGGCCGAGGAAATTATCGCTCTCCAGGATGGAGGCGTTCATCGCGAAGGGCGCGTCCAGCCGCACCCGCGGCGCCGGCACATGGCGCAGGATAAGGTCGAAGAGCGGCGAAAGGTCCTTGCGCGGGCCGTCCATGCTCTCATCAGCCCAGCCCTGGCGGCCGGAGGCGAAGAGGGTGTGGAAGTCCAACTGCTCATCGGTCGCGCCCAGGGCGGCGAAGAGGTCGAAGACCTCGTCATGCACCTCATGCGGGCGGGCGTCCTGGCGGTCCACCTTGTTGATGACGACAATGGGCTTCAGGCCGCGGGCCAGCGCCTTGGTCAGCACGAATTTGGTCTGCGGCAGCGGGCCCTCGGCGGCGTCGCACAGCACGATGGCGCCATCCACCATGGAGAGGATGCGCTCCACCTCGCCGCCGAAATCGGCGTGGCCGGGGGTGTCCACGATGTTGATCTTCACGCCCTTCCACTCGACGGCGGTGGATTTGGCGAGGATGGTGATGCCGCGCTCGCGCTCCAGGTCGTTGCGGTCGAGCGCACGCTCGGCGACGTTCTGGTTGGCGCGGAAGGCGCCGGCCTGCTTCAGCAGGTTGTCCACCAGCGTGGTCTTGCCGTGGTCCACGTGCGCGATGATGGCGACGTTGCGAAGGTCCATAGGGGGTAACGGTATCCCGAAGGGCCGGCACGCAACGCGCGAATACGCCAACGGCCCGGAAGGGGTCCTTCCGGGGGCGGCGGGGCCGGGCGAAGCAGGCTGGCGATGGTTGTGCGGCGCACAGATAGGCGCATGCCGCCGAAAATGCGAGCCCGAAGCGCATCCCCGACCACATTCCGGCCGGGGGCTGCCCAGACCGGAGCGCATGGCGGGCCATGACGGCAAAGGCCGCGCCCGGGGGTCCCGGACGCGGCCTTTCCTTAATCCGGGCGCTACCGGCCTGGCCGGATCAGCGCGACGTGCCGGTGGTCGGGGCGCCAGTGACGCCGGAGCCGGCCGGGGCCGGGGTGGCGCTGCCAGGCGCGGGGGGGCCGCGACCCTCGGCGGG
>JAEWCI010000179.1 GCA_023390705.1 Pseudomonadota bacterium | reverse complement strand
GCCAAGCCATGATCGGTGCCGGCAGGCGCACCGGATCATGGTCCGGCCCTCCGTTTTCCCGCGTGATTCACGCTTTTCGGCGACTCCGCCTCAAGCGACCACGCTCTATTCCATCCGCAGGTTGAGCCTGCGGACGATCTCCTGCTCCTTCGCCACCTGCTGGCGGGCGAAGTCGGCATAGGCTGCGCTGTCCATGTAGATGACCGGCTGGTCCAGCCCTTCGAGGTAGGAAAGGGATGCGGGCCGGTAGAGCGCCTCCTTGAAGGCGGCGTGCAGCAGCTTCACCACGCCGGGGTCCATTCCCTTCGGTCCCGCCAGGCCATAGGGCGAAACCGCGACGATGTCGTAGCCCAGTTCCTTCAGCGTCGGCGCGTCCGGGTAGCGGCGGATGCGCTCGGCGGTCCAGACATTCAGCAGCCGCAGCCGGCCGTCCAGGACGAGCTGCGACCAGTGGCTCGCCGTCGCCACCGCGTCGATCGTGCCGCTCAGCAGCGCGCTGGTCAGCTCGCTGCCGCCGCGATAGGGCGCGTGCAGCCACTCCACTTTCTCCAGCCCGGCCAGCCGGTCCATCACCACATGTGATTCGGTGCCGATGCCGGGCGAGCCATAGGAAACGGCGCCCGGCCTCTGTCGCGCCGCGGCGACGAAATCCGCCCAGGTGCGGTAGGGCGAGTCGGCCCGCACCACGACGCCGAAGGTGTAGCCGGTGAGGCAGATGACGTAGGTGAAGTCCTTCAGCGGATCGTAGGGCGGCCGCGCGGTCATGAAGGGCACGCGGAAGACGGAGCCGGGGATCTGCGCCAGGGTGTGGCCGTCCGGCGCTTCCGCCGCGAGGGCGCGGGCGGCCAGGGTGCCGTTCGCGCCGGCCCGGTTCTCGATCACCACCGGCTGCCCGAGGCGGGCGGAAACAAGCTCCCCCAGCACGCGGGTATAGACATTCGGCCCCGGGGCCCAGGCGCCGAAGATGCGGATGGGGCGGCTGGGGAAGGCCCCGGCCCGCGGCTGCGCCAGCGCCGGCAAGGCCAGGCCGGCCATGGTGGCGGCGAGCACCGCCCGACGGCGGATTGGTCCGTGGGTTTCCTGAGTCATCGTTTCTTCCCTTGCTGCGCGATGCAGGCGCTGCGTTAGTCGGCAACGATCCCTGCCGCAAGGGCGCCAGCCGATGGCGATGCCGGCCCGCAGGGCGGGGCGCCTGCCCCCGGTTGCCCTTCGCCCGCCGCCCGGCCACAGTGCGGCTTCCCAAATGCCCGGCCCGCGCGGCCGGGAAACGAGGAGACCGCCATGACCTATCCGAACGTGCAATTGCACATCAACGGCGAGTGGCGCCCCGCGCGCTCCGGCAAGACGCTCCAGGTGCTGAACCCGGCGACGGAGGAGGTCATCGGCACCGTCGCCCATGCCGAGAAACCCGACCTGGACGAGGCGCTGGAAGCCGCCGAGAAGGGCTTCGCGCTGTGGAAGAAGGTTTCGGCCTTCGAGCGGGCCAAGCTGATGCGCAAGGCCGCCGACATCTTCCGTTCCCGTGCCGATGAGATCGCCCCGCTGCTGACCATGGAGCAGGGCAAGCCGGTCGGCGAGGCGAAGATGGAGATCCTCGCCGGCGCCGATGTCATCGACTGGTTCGCCGAGGAAGCACGCCGTGCCTATGGCCGCGTCATCCCGGCCCGCGCCGAGGGCGTGTACCAGCTCGTCATCAAGGAGCCGGTCGGCCCGGTCGCGGCCTTCACGCCGTGGAATTTCCCGATCAACCAGGTGGTCCGCAAGCTCTCCGCCGCGGTGGCCACCGGTTGCTCCATCATCGTCAAGGCGCCGGAGGAAACCCCGGCCTCCCCGGCGGCGCTGATCCAGGCCTTCGTGGATGCCGGGCTGCCGCCGGGCGTCGCCAACCTGGTCTATGGCATTCCGGCCGAGATCAGCGAGTACCTGATCCCGCACCCGGTCATCCGCAAGGTGACCTTCACCGGCTCCACCCCGGTGGGCAAGCAGCTTGCGGCGCTGGCCGGCAAGCACATGAAGCGCGTCACCATGGAACTCGGCGGCCATGCCCCGGCCATCGTGTTCGACGATGCCGACCTCGACCTGGCCGTGAAGACCCTGGCCGGCGCGAAATTCCGCAATGCCGGGCAGGTCTGCGTCTCACCGACCCGCATGCTGGTGCAGGAGAAATTCTACGAGCCCTTCGTCGAGAAATTCGTCGCCGCCGCCAAGGCGGTGAAGGTGGGCAACGGCATGGAAGCCGGCGTGCAGATGGGCCCGCTGGCGCATGACCGCCGCCTGCCGGCGGTGGACGGCCTGGTGGCCGACGCCCGCCAGCGCGGCGGCCAGATCCATACCGGCGGCGAGCGGATCGGCAACAAGGGCTATTTCTACCAGCCCACCGTCATCACCGGCCTCGGCAAGGATGCCCGGATGATGAACGAGGAGCCCTTCGGCCCCGTCGCCATGATCGCCCCCTTCAAGGACCTGGACGAGGTCGTGACCGAGGCGAACCGGCTGCCCTATGGCTTGGCCTCCTACGCCTTCACCCGCTCCGCCAAGACCGCCAATGCCCTGGCGAACCGGGTGGAGAGCGGCATGATGACCATCAACCACCTGGGCCTTGCGCTGCCGGAAGTGCCCTTCGGCGGCATCAAGGACAGCGGCTATGGCAGCGAGGGCGGTTCGGAGGCGATCGAGGCCTATCTGAACACGAAGTTCGTCAGCCAGGCCGGGCTGTAGCCCCTGGATCGGGGGCGGTGCCCGTCAGGGCATCGCCTCCACCCCCGTCGCCTCGAAGGCGGCGCGGCCGACCGGCCCCGCCAGGTGGCGCAGCAATTCCGCCGCCGCGGGCTGGCTGCCGGGCAGCAGGCTGGCGGCGTAGGCGGTATAGTTCTGCACCTCCGCCGGCAGCGGCCCGACGAAATGCACTGCCGTCTGGCGGATTTCGGTGATCGGTGCGAAGCCGATCTCCCGCCCGTTGCCAGCAAGCAGGTGCTGCATCACCTCGGCACCCGTGGCGTAGCGCTTCGCCTTGGCGGCCACGGCCGCGGTAATGCCCCAGCGCTCGAACAGCCGTTCCAGATACTGGCCGGTCGAGGCGCGGTTGAACACGACCGTTTCCGCCTGCTCCACCGCCCGCTTCAGCGCCGCGGCGTCGCTGATGTCCGGCACCGGAGCGCCGGGCCGCACCGCCACGCCGATACCGACGCGGCCCAGCGTCGCCCGGTCCCCGCCCAGTCGGCCGGTTGTCACCAATTCATTGATCAGTGCCACCGGGGCGATCAGCAGGTCAGGCGCCTCGCCCGCCAGCAGCCTTTCCCGCAATTGGGGCGCGGTCGCGTAGGTGATCTGCGCTGCGTTGCCGCTGAGCTGGCGGAAGCTGGTCACCGCCGCCTCCAGCCCCGGCTCCACTGCCCCGGCGCTGAGGATGGCAAGCTCCGCCTGCGCTTGCGCCGGCAGCACGAGCAGGAGGGGCAAGGTCAGCAGCAGGCGGCGCATGTTGGACTCCGGCGGGAGCATGGCGGCAGCCTAGTGCGCTTTCCGGCGTCGTGTCAGTGGTCTGTCACCGAAAGTGCGGAACCGGTCAGGCGGGCTCGGCCGATGCTGTCCCGCCGCGGCCCTGCGCTGCCGCTGGCCGCCCGGTTCGCATCCCGGCAACCAGGATGGCGGGCGATGGCGGATGGATGGCCGCGCCTTCTCCGGAAGGCGCGGCGCCGGTCATCCCATCCTGTAACGAGGGTTCCGGCGAGCGGGTCAGCCCGCCGCCATCAGGCGGTGGCCGATGGGCCGCCACCGCCATCCATCGGCATCAGGCACCGAAGCGCGGGAAAAGCACGTTGTTCTCCGTGTGGATGTGCAGCATCAGCTCCTCACGCAGGCGATCCAGCCCGGCATAGAGCGCACGCCAGGTGCGGCAGGCATCGGCCGGCGGGGTGAAGTCGCCGGTCAGCGCCGCCAGGCGCTCCAGATTGGCGCCGTGGTCGTCATGCTCATGCCGCATCATGGAGATCGGCATGCCGATCATCGGATGGCTGCCCCGCAGCATCATCGGGAAGAGTACGGATTCTTCCTTCTGCATGTGCGATTCCAGTTCGGCGGCGGTTTCCTCCAGCAGATCGGCCAGGCCGGCGGGGGCATCGGCGCGTTCGCGGTGCACCGCCTCCACCTTGCGGGCCAGGCGGATCAATTCCGGCAGGTCGCGGCGGTGGCCAGCGTGGAAACGCTCCAGGATCAGCGCGATCAGCGCCTCAGTCTCCTGCGGCAATTCGCTGGCGCCCGGCTCCAGGGCGGCGAGTTCGGCGGCGATGGCGGCGGCATCCAGGCCACGCTTCGCCGCCGCCTCGGCCAGGGTCGCCCCACCGCCGCAGCAGAAATCCAGCCGGTGGCGGTGCAGCACGGCGGTGGCGCCGGGCAGGGCGGTGGCGATCTCACCCAGGGGGAGATCGCTGAGTGGCTGGTTGGCAAGAGCGGTCATGGATGGCCTCCTTGGGGCCGGGGGCGGGGCTGGCTGCGTGGCAGCTTCCCCTGGGCAAAGGCGATGCCGTGCTGCAGGCTGGCGGCGATGCGGTGGGCGCGGCCGATCAGCAGGTCGGCGGCATCCGGCGGCAGGATCCGTTCCGCCGTCTGCTCCCACAGTTCCAGCCAGCGGGAGAAATGCGCGCCGGAGAGATCGAGCGGCAGATGCGCACCCATCGGGTTGCCCTGGTACTCGCGGGTACCGAGAGCGACATTGCCCCAGAAGCTGGTGATCCGGGCGATGTGGTGCTCCCAGTCCTCCACCCGGGCGAAGACCGGGCCCAGCAGCGGGTCTTCCCGCGCGGTGGCATAGAAGGCGCGGACCTGGGCTTCCAGCAGGGCGGGGGTTAAAGTGGCATCCGACATACCACTTAACCTGGAGCAGGAAACTGGTATCGTCAATACCGATTTAGCGGATATCCCCCGATGCGCCTCACCGCCTTCACCGATTTCGGCCTGCGCACCCTGATGCGCCTGGCCGCCGAACCGGACCGCCATCTCTCGACCGAGGCGTTGGCCACCGAACTGGCGATCTCGCGCAACCATCTGCTGAAGGTGGTGCAGGCCCTGGCCGAGACAGGCTTCGTCCGTACCCTGCGCGGGGCCCATGGCGGGGTGGCGCTGGCCCGGCCGCCGGAGGCCATCCGCATGGGCGCGGTGGCCCGTGCGCTGGAAGGCGACCAGCCGCTGGTGGAATGCTTCCGTGGCGATGGCGGCTGCGCCTGCACCCTGCTGCCCAGTTGCCGGCTCAGATCCGCCCTGGCCCAGGCGCAGGATGCCTTCTACGCCACGCTGGACCGGCTGACCCTGGCGGACTGTGCCGTCACGCTGCCAGCAATTCGGCCAGCGCCCGTGCCATGACCAGGGTGGCGCGGCGCAGATCCTCGGTGGCGAGGTTCTCGTCGGCGCCATGGGCATTGGCTTCCAGTATGTCCCGCGGCCCGGCGCCGTAGAGCAGCACGGGAATGCCGGCTTCGGCATAATGCCGCGCATCGGTGTAGAGCGGCACGCCATGGGTCCGCACCGGCACGCCGAAGACGGCGCCGGCATGGCGGCAGAGCGCCTCGGCGAAGCCCTCGGCGGCGGGGGAGGGGCGCAGCGGCACGGCCAGCATCAGCCTTCGGCATTCGGCCCGGGCGCCGGCCACGCGGGAAGCGGCCGCCCCGATCAGCGCGCGCAGCCCGGCCTCGACCTCGGCCGGGTTCTCCTCGGGGATCATGCGGCGATCGAGCCGCAGGGTGACACGGTCCGGCACCACATTGGTATTCACCCCGCCGGAGATCATGCCGACGGTCACGGTCGGGCTGCCGATGCCCGGCATGGCGGAAACCGTGCCGGCCAGCCGCGCCCGCTCGGCATAGAGGTCGCGCAGCACCTCGGTCGCGGCGGCCAGCGCGTCCACGCCGGTCTGCGGCATGGCGGCATGCGCCTGGCGGCCCTGCACCACCACCTCCAGATGCAGGCAGCCGTTATGGGCGGTGGTCACGGCGTAGGAGAAGCCGGCGCAGCAGGCGAGATCCGGCCGCGTCAGCCCCTGCTGCAGCAGCCAGGCCGGGCCGAGCGCGCCGCCGGATTCCTCGTCATGGGTCAGGTGCAGCTCCACCTGGCCGCGGAGCGGCAGGCCACTGCGGCGCAGCGCGTCCAGCGCGAAGGCATAGGTGGCGAAATCGCCCTTGGAGACGGCGACGCCGCGGCCGTACATCCGGCCATCGAGAATGGCGCCGCCGTAGGGGTCCTGGCTCCAGCCCTCGCCGGGCGGCACCGCATCGCCATGCGCGTTCAGCGCCACCACCGGGCCGCCCGGGCCGAAGCGGTGGCGGACGATAAGGTTGACGATGCTGCGCAATCCATGGGCCGCGGCAAGCTCCGCCGGCACCGGATGGCGTTCCACCGTGAAGCCCATGCCCTCCAGCAGCGCCGCGGCGCGTTCGGCATGGGCGGCGCAATCTGCCGGTGGGTTGTCGGATGGCGTCCTCACCAACTCGGCCAGGAAGGCGAGCTGGGCGGGGTGGGCGGCGTCTGTCAGCCTGGCGAGCATATCGTCCATGCCACCCCTCTCGCGGCATCGGTGGCGGGATGCAAGTTCCTCGAACCCTGTGGCCCGGTATGGGCCGGGGGTCAATCCACGATGAACAGCCGCGCCCCGCCGCGTGTCGAGGAGCGGTGCGGCGCATCGCCGAAATCGGAAACCTGGTAGCTCATTCCCGGCCGCAGGGTGAAACGGCGGCCGTCCTTCAGTTCCGTCTCCAGCTCGCCTTCCAGCACCAGCAGGACATGGCCGCGGTCGCACCAGTGGTCGGCCAGGTAGCCGGGCGAGTATTCCACCATGCGGATGCGCAGCTCGCCGATTTCCAGGGTGCGCCACAGCGCAAGGCCGGTTTCGCCGGGGTGGCGCGTTTCCGGCACGGTGGACCAGTCGGTGGTGGTGAAGGGCAGGGTGGGGATCTTCATCGCCCCAGCCTGCCCCGGCACCGCCCCGGGCTCAATCCGCCTTGACGTTGCCGCGGCGGATCACCTCGGCCCATTTCGCCGTCTCGCTGCGGATGAAGGCGCCGAATTCCTCGCGCGAGTTGCCGCCGGGGATGGCGCCCTGCTCGTGCAGGGCGCGC
>JAEWCI010000170.1 GCA_023390705.1 Pseudomonadota bacterium | reverse complement strand
CGGAGGGTCGACGGAGCACCCCGGCAGAGGGTTGCCGGCGGCTGCGGGGGCAAGCATGGGCCGACATCCGGCATGCGGGGGTGCTGGAGGAAATGGCGCGGGTGATCCGCGCCCATGGCACGAAGGCCCTGTCGGGCGGCTACCTTGATCGGACCGGCTTCGCGGAACGGGGCCGATAGGGCGCAACAGCCCGTTCTGCTACGGAGCTCCCTGCCCGGCGCCCCGAGAGGCGCCCTTATACGCCATAATAGGCCCTGTACCACGCGACGAAGCGTGCCACCCCCTCGGCCACCCTGGTGCCCGGCTGGTAGCCGGTCAGGCGGCGCAGCAATGCGGTGTCCGCCCAGGTGGCAGGCACTTCGCCGGGATGCATGGCCATGTAGTTGCGCCGGGCGGTGCGGCCCAGGCAGCGCTCGATCTCGGCAATGAAATCAAGCAGCGGCACCGGGGCGTTGTTGCCGATATTCACCACGCGGAAGGGCGCCACCGGGCTCAGGCTGTCCTCCTCGCCAGCCGGCCTGCCACGTACCGGCACCACCTCGATCAGCCGGGTGATGGCCTCCACCAGGTCGTCAACATAGGTGAAGTCACGCATCATCTCGCCATGGTTGTAGATGTCGATCGGCCGGTCATTGAGGATGGCGTCGGTGAATTTGAACAGCGCCATGTCCGGCCGGCCCCATGGGCCATAGACCGTGAAGAAGCGGAAGGCGGTGATCGGCTGTGCCCAGAGATGCGCATAGCAATGCGCCATCAGTTCCGTCGCCTCCTTGGTGGCGGAATAGATGGTCAGGGGATGCACCACTGAATCCGACTCGGCGAAGGGCAGCTTGGTATTGGCCCCATAGACGGAACTGGTGGAGGCCATCAGCAGGTGTCGCACCGGGCGCTGGCGGCAGGCTTCCAGCAGGTTGAAGGTGCCGACGACGTTGCTGTCGATGTAGGTTTCAGGATGTTCCAGCGCGTAGCGCACCCCGGCCTGGGCGGCGAGGTGGATGATGATCTCCGGCGCCTCCCGTGCCAGCAGCGCGTCCAGCGCCGCGCGATCGGTGAGATCCTGGCGGCAGGGGGTGAAGGCCGGGCTTTCGCCCAGCATGGCGTGCCGCTTCTCCTTCAGCCGGATATCATAATAGGGCACGAAGGCATCGAGGCCGATGACCTCATGCCCGTCGCGGAGCAACCTGTCCGCCAGATGATAGCCAATGAAGCCGGCGCTGCCGGTAACCAGGAACCGCATGGAAACCGTCCTCGCTGCCGCGGTCCTATTAGCAGGGCGTGGCAGAAATGTCGTGGCCGGGCGCTGGCGCTTACCAGGGCGGGGCCGGTTTGGTGGTGGGTAGGGCAGGGAAGGGGAGCTTGGCCCCTGCCGGCCGTGCCTTTCCCGGGCGCAGGAAGGGAAGAATGCGTTACCGCCGGCGAATGAGCGCCAGCACCACGACCACGGCGGCAATCAGGGCAATTGCCAGAAGTCCTTCCACTACCTGGAAGTTGGGGGCATCCCGCGCTACGAACAGCGCAGCGATCAGCCCGGCAAGCATCAGCGGTATCCGTAGCCACATGGCCTTTCCTCATCCACGCCCCGGCGCAGCCTAGCACAGCGATGTCGCACCACCGCTGCGACGGGAGGGAAAACAGCCATCAGCCAGGCCAAAGGCCACCACCGCCGCAGACCGTGCTGGCGCGACTCGGGCCCGGCCTGGTCACCGGCGCGGCGGATGACGATCCTTCCGGCATTGCCACCTACACCCAGGTAGGGGCGCAGTTCGGCTTTGCCCTGGGCTGGACGCTACCCTTCAGCCTGCCCCTGATGGCCGCGGTGCAGGAGGCCTGTGCCCGGATCGGCTTCGCCACCGGCCAGGGCATCGCTGCCAATCTCCGTGCCCTGGCGCCGCGCTGGGTGCTGTATGGGGCGCTGCTCCTGCTGCTCCTGGCGAACACCTGCAATCTCGGTGCTGACCTTGCCGCGATGGGCGATGCCGCGGCGCTGCTGATCGGCGGGCCACGCTTCGCCTGGTCGGCCGGTTTCGCCCTGCTCTGCCTGGCGCTGCCGGCCTTCCTGAGCTGGCGGCACTATGCCGATGTGCTGAAGCTGCTGACCCTGACGCTGCTGGCCTATGTCGCGGTCCTTTTCACCATCCGGGTGCCCTGGGGGCAGGCCCTTCAAGGCGTCTTCGTCCCCTCCCTGCCCGGTGGCACGGCGGCGCTGATGGGGCTGGTGGCGGTGCTGGGCACCACCATCAGCCCCTATCTCTTCTTCTGGCAGGCGGCGCAGGAAGTGGAGGAACGCCGCGCCACCGGGCCGAAGCGCATGCCGGCCAGCCGGCTGCTGCGCGGGCTGAAGCGCATCCGCTTCGACACGCTGGTCGGGATGGCGGCCTCCAACCTCATCGCCCTCTGCATCGTCATCGCCGCCGGCGCCACGCTGCACCCCGCCGGCCGGCACGAGATCGCCACCGCCGCGCAGGCGGCGGAAGCGCTGCGGCCGCTGGCCGGCGCGGCGGCCGAGTGGATCTTCGGCCTCGGCATTCTCGGCACCGGGCTGCTGGCGGTGCCGACCCTGTCGGGTTCGGCCGCCTATGCCCTGACGGAGGGCTTCGGCTGGCGCAATGGCTTCGCCCATACGCCGCACCAGGCGCCGCGCTTCTACGGGTTGATGGCGGCGGTGACGCTGGTGGGGCTGCTGCTCGGCCTTACCGGCATTGACCCGGTGCAGGCGCTCTACTGGAGCGCGGTCCTGAACGGGCTGCTGGCGCCGCCACTGATGGCGGCGGTGATGCTTCTGGCCTCCCATCCCGCGCTGATGCGCGGCGCGGTGCTGCCGCGCTGGCTGCGCTGGGGCGGCTGGCTCGCCACGCTGGTGATGACTGCGGCGGCGATGGCGCTGGTGGCGAGCTGGGTGTTCTGAACCGCCCCTTGCCAAGCCCCGGGGGCAGGCGTAACCCTGCTGCCGGGCCACGCCCCCCCACCGGGGCGCATCTGCTTCTGGAAGGGAGCGCCACGACGATGAACGCCATCGCCCGGCCGGCTGCCAAGCCGGCCAATCCCCGTTTTTCCTCCGGTCCCTGCGCCAAGCGTCCCGGCTGGACGCTGGATGTGCTGGCAGGCGCCTTCACCGGCCGCAGCCACCGCGCCAGCGCGCCGAAGGCCCGCCTGGCCGAGGTGATCGAGCGCAGCAAGGCGTTGCTGAAGATGCCGTCCGGCTGGCGCCTGGGCATCGTGCCGGCTTCCGACACCGGCGCGGTGGAAATGGCGCTGTGGAGCCTGCTCGGCCCCCGCGGCGTGGATGTGCTGGCCTGGGAGAGTTTTTCCGGCGACTGGGCGACCGACGTCACCAAGCAACTGAAGCTGCCCGATGTGCGGGTGCTGAAGGCCGAATACGGCCGGCTGCCGGACCTGAAGGCGGTGGACTGGTCGCGCGACGTGGTCTTCGTCTGGAACGGCACAACCTCCGGCGTGCGGGTGCCGAATGGCGACTGGATCGCCGCGGACCGCGAGGGCCTGGCGATCTGCGATGCCACCAGCGCCGCCTTCGCCATGGACCTGCCCTGGGACAGGCTGGATGTCGTCACCTGGTCCTGGCAGAAGGTGCTGGGCGGCGAGGCGGCGCACGGCATGCTGGCGCTTTCCCCGCGCGCCGTCGCCCGGCTTGAGAGCCACACGCCTTCCTGGCCGATGCCCAAGGTCTTCCGCCTTACCAAGGGCGGCAAGCTGAATGAGGGCATCTTCAAGGGCGAGACGATCAACACCCCCTCCATGATCTGCGTCGAGGACGCGGTGGACGGGCTGGCCTGGGCGGAGAGCGTGGGCGGGCTGGAAGGGCTGGTCGCGCGCAGCGAGGCCAACCTCGCCGCCATCGCCCGTTTCGTCGGCGACGGCCAGGAATTCGGCTTCCTGGCCGAGGACCCGGCCACCCGTTCCTGCACCAGCATCTGCCTGAAGATCACCGCCCCCTGGTTCACCGCCCTGGAGGCGGAGAAGCAGGCCGCCGCGGCGAAGAAGCTGGCCTCCGTCCTTGAGAAGGAAGGCGTGGCGCTGGATGCCGGCGCCTATCGCGACGCGCCCCCGGGCCTGCGCATCTGGGGTGGCGCCACCGTCGAGACGAGCGATATCGAGGCGCTGCTGCCCTGGCTCAGCTGGGCGCTGGCCGAAGTGCGGAATGAATGCGCCAAGGGGGACAAGTGATGCCGAAGGTCCTCATCAGCGACAAGCTCTCCCCCGCCGCCATCGAGATCTTCCGCCGCCGCGGCGTCGAGGTGGATTTCAGGCCGGGGCTTTCCCCGGCCGAGCTCCGCGCCGTCATCGGCGAATATGACGGGCTGGCGGTGCGCAGCGCCACCAAGGTGACGCGCGAGGTGCTGGAAGCCGGCACAAGGCTGAAGGTGGTGGGCCGCGCCGGCATCGGCGTGGACAATGTGGATGTCACCAGTGCCAGCGCCCGCGGCGTGGTGGTGATGAACACGCCGCATGGCAACGCCATCACCACCGCCGAGCACGCCATCGCCATGATGTTCGCGCTGGCCCGGCAGATCCCCGAAGCCACCGCCAGCACCAAGGCCGGCAGGTGGGAGAAGAACCGCTTCATGGGCGTCGAGCTCTACGGCAAGACGCTTGGCCTGATCGGCTGCGGCAATATCGGCAGCATCGTCGCCAACCGCGCCATCGGGTTGCACATGAAGGTCATCGCCTTCGACCCCTTCCTGTCCGAGAAGCGGGCGCTGGAGCTGGGGGTGGAGAAGGTGGAGCTGGCGGCGCTGCTGTCGCGCGCCGACTTCGTCACCCTGCACGCACCGCTGACCGAGCAGACCAGAAACATCCTCAGCCGGGAGAACCTGGCGAAGCTGAAGAAGGGCGCCCGGGTCATCAATTGCGCCCGCGGCGGGCTGCTGGACGAGGCTGCGCTGTACGAGATGCTGAAGTCGGGCCACATCGCCGGCGCCGCGCTCGACGTCTTCGAGGAGGAGCCGGCCACCGACAGCCCGCTCTTCACCCTGGAGAACGTGGTCTGCACCCCGCATCTCGGCGCCGCGACGGCCGAGGCGCAGGAGAATGTGGCACTGCAGGTGGCCGACCAGATGGCGGACTACCTGCTGACCGGCGCCGTCACCAACGCCATCAACATGCCCAGCGTGACCGCCGAGGAAGCACCGCGCCTCAAGCCCTACATGGAATTGGCGCGGCTGCTGGGCAGCCTGGCCGGCCAGCTCACTGCCGTTTCGGACGGCGCCATCAAGGCGATCCGCGTGGAATACGAGGGTGCGGCGGCCGAGCTGAACCGCCGGCCTCTCACCGCCGCGGCGCTGGCCGGGGTGCTGGCACCGCTGCTGGGCGCGGTGAACATGGTGAACGCGCCCGTCGTGGCGAAGGAGCGCGGCATCGAGGTGGCCGAGACCATCCATGAACGCAGCGGCGAATACCAGACCCTGCTGCGCCTGACGGTGGTGACCGACCGCTACGAGCGCAGCGTCGCCGGCACGCTGGTGGCGAAGGACAAGCCGCGGCTGGTCGCCATCAAGGGTATCGCTGTGGAGGCCGATTTCGCGCCGCGCATGCTCTATGTGACCAACCAGGACAAGCCCGGCTTCATCGGCCGCTTCGGCACCACCCTGGCGGAAGCCGGCCTCAACATCGCCAGCTTCCACCTGGGCCGCGCCGCCCAGGGCGCCGACGCCATCTGCCTGGTAGCCCTGGACGAGCCGGTGCCGGACAGCGTACTGGCCAAGGTCCGCCAGTTGCCGCTGGTGGTGCAGGCGACGCCGCTGAGCTTCTGAGCGTCCGCCGCCCGTGGGGCGAGCCCATGGGCGGCCGCTTCGCGCTACGGCGTGGCTGGCGGCAGGGGCACCTGCCAGCGCAATTCCCGGCCGGCGAAGAAGGCCGCCAGGTTGTCCAGGAGCACCTGCTGCTGGTTCAACTGCGCCTGCCGGGAGATTGCCGCCATATGCGGCGTCAACACGGCGTTCTCCAGCGCCCTGAGCCTTTCCGGCACATGCGGCTCGTCTTCGTACACGTCGAGCCCCGCGCCGGCGATGCGCCCGGTTTCAAGCGCCTCGCACAGCGCCATCTCGTCCACCACCAGGCCGCGGGCGATATTGACGAGGATGCCCCTGGGGCCAAGCGCCTCCAGCACCTCCCGCCCCACCGCATGGCGATTCCCGGCATTCGCCCGCACCGCCACCACCAGCACGTCGGACCATTCGGCCAGGCGCAGCAGGCTTTCGTGGTAGGAATACGCCACGTCGGCGCGTGGCGAGCGGTTGTGATAGCCGATCTCCATCTCGAAGGCGGCGGCGCGCCGGGCGATCTTCAGCCCGATCGTGCCGAGGCCCCAGATGCCCATCCGCCGCCCCGCCAGCCCCGGCACCATCGGCATGCGGTCCACGCCCAGGCTGGTCCAGCCGCCGCTGCGGACCTTCCGGTCCCCCTGCACGATCAGCCGGGCGGCGGCGATGACCAGCCCCATGGCGAATTCGGCGACGCTGGTGGAATTGGCATCGCCGGCATGGGTGATGCGGATGCCGCGCGCCGCGGCACCGGCCTGGTCCACCCCCTCGAATCCGGTGCCGTAGCAGCAGATCAGGCCGAGTTCCGGCAGGGCCGCCATCATGGCCGCGTCGGTCCGGAAGCCTCCCAGGGTGATCAGCGCCCGCGCCCTGCGCGCCTCAGGTGGAATCGCCTCCGGCACGGGGCGCTCCAACGGGCCATGCACCTCATAATGCTCGGCGAGGATCCGGCGCAGTTTCGGCGACAGCGGCAGGGCGGACAGGATCGCGGGCTTCATGCTGCGGTGCGGCTCCCCGGCGGGTTCCTTGCACAGCACCATGGCAGGTTCCGGCGCGCAAGCACCGGGCCTGCGTGGTCCACAGCCGACCGGGCGGCTCAGGCGCTGGGCGCGCGCTCGCTCGGTACTGTCAGCAGGGCGGCGAGCCGGCGCAGCAGCGCCTCACGCTCATAGGGCTTGGTCATCACCTCGAAGCCAGGGCTGTCGGAGCCGGCTACGGTGCCGGCGTAGCCGGAGGCCAGCAGCACCGGCAGGTCCGGCCGCAGCCGCCGGGCCTCCGTGGCCAGTTCGATGCCGTTCATCCCGCCGGGCATGACGATGTCGGAGAACAGCAGGTCAACCACTTCGCCCCGCCGCAGCCGGTCCAGCGCGGTGGGGCCGTCGGCGCAGGCCAGCACGCGGTAGCCGGCGTCGCGCAGTATCTCGATCGCCACCTCACGCACCCGCTCGTCATCCTCGGCCAGCAGGATGATGGCGCGGCCGGGGGCCACCGGCGTCTCCTCGGCCGGATGCGTCGGAACAGGCTCGGGCGCCGGCAATTCGGCGGCCACGGCCGGCAGGTAGAGGGTCACCATGGTGCCCCTGCCGGCAATGCTGTCTATCGCGACATGCCCGCCCAGTTGGCGCACGAAGCCGAAGACCTGGGAAAGCCCCAGGCCGGTGCCGCGCCCCGGCGCCTTGGTGGTGAAGAAGGGCTCGAATGCCCGCTGCCGGACCTCCGGCGGCATGCCATGGCCGTTGTCGCGCAGGCTGATGGCGACGAACTCGCCCGGCCTGGCATCGGAATTGCCCAGCAGTTGCTCCGGCCCCAGGGCTTCGGTCCGGGTGGTGAGGGTGGCGCCGCCGCCGCGCGGCATGGCGTCGCGGGCGTTGATCGCCAGGTTAAGCAGCGCCGCTTCCAACTGCGCGGCATCGGCGCGACAGGGCGGCAGCTTCGGCGCCAGGTCGAGGGTGAGCGGTGCCGCCTCGCCCAGGGCCTGCTGTAGCAGGGGGGAGAAGCCGCGCAGCAGGGCATTGGCGTCGAGCGCCGCGGGATGCAGCTTCTGCCGCCGGGCGAAGGCGAGCAGGCTGGAGGTCAGCCGGTTGCCACGGCCCACCGCCTCCCGCGCCGCGGCCAGCAGCCGGCGGGAGCGTTCGTCCAGCGCGCCGGCCAGGCGCCGTTCCAGCATGCTGACCGTACCGAGGATGGCGGTGAGCAGATTATTGAAATCATGTGCCACGCCGCCGGTCAGCCTGCCCAGCGCCTCCAGCCGCTGGGCCTGGCGCAGTTCCTCCTCTGCCGCCTCACGCCGGGCGATCTCGGCCCGCAATTCATCTGCCGTGGCCTGCAGCCGGGCGAAGATCGCCTGTTCCGAACGAAAACGCCGCGCCGCGAGCAGGGTCACGAAGGCCAGAGCCAGGGCGGCGGCCAGGGAAACGGCGGCGGAGAAGGCGGTGTTGCGCTGCCACTGCGCCTGCACCGTGCCCAGGTCCAGCGTGACGGAGACGAAGAGCGGGTAATGCCCGACCCGGCGGAAGGCGGTGAGCCATTCATCGCCATAGCGGGTGGTGCGCACCATGGTTTCGGTCGCTTCCAGCAGCGCCGGGGGCAGGTCCTCCGGTGCAGGGGGCTCACTGGTCTCGTCCACGCCGCCCGGATGCTGTGCCAGGATCAAGCCATCGGCCCGCAGCAGGGTGAAGGCAAGCTGGCCCTCCGGGTCCATGGTCTGCCAATGCTGTTCGAAATAGCTGGGCAGCACGGAGGCGACCACTGCCCCGTCCATACGGCCATCCGGCCCCAGGCGGGCCCGCGCCATGTTGAAGCCGATCACGCCGGAGCTTCGGCCGCGCACCGGCTTGCCGAAGATCAGCCCGGTTTCGCCGGCCATGATGCGCTGCATGTAGCGCCGGCCCGAAAGGTCGGTACGCGGCGTCGGCCAGGCCAGGCTGATCACCGCCAATTCCCCGTCCGGCCGAACCAGGTGGAGGGCGGCCATCTGGTCGATCGAGTCGTCGATCCGCTGCATCTGTCGCTGCAGCGCCTCGCCGCGCGCCATCACCTCGTCCCAGTCGAGGCCACGGATCATGTCCTCCAGCCGGTCGAGTACCAGTTGGTTGGTTTCCACCACCTTCTGGGCGTGCTCCTTGGCCACGGCGGAGAGCCGCTCCACCAGGGCGAAGGCTTCCCTGTTCAGCCGGCGATGGTCGAGCCAGGCGGAACTGGCCAGAAAAAGGCCGGGGACCAGGAAGGCGGCCGCAAGAAGGGCGCGCAAGGCCATGGGAAGCGGCGTATCGCCGCGCAACTCCATTCCTGCCCCTCGCGGTGCCTCGGGCATTCCCCTGTTCCATGTCTCGCGAAGCCGTGTAAATGCGCCGAACCCGCGCGCTGAATCAATAACGCAATGAGGAGTTGCCGGTAACGATTGGTCACGGGCGCCCTGGGGCTGAGGCGCCGCGGTGCCGCTGGGTACTGGCCAGGCACATGAGGCCGCCGTGCGGGCGGCGGCTCATTGCCCGGACTGGCGACCGCTCCGGTGATGGCCTACCCGCCGTGGTCCATGCCTGGGCATGAAGGCCGCAGCCGGAGGATTTCCGGCATCAATGCGCCTCGGCCCAGTTCCGGCCGGTGCCGACCTCCACCGCCAGGGGCACGCGCAGCGTGGCGACGCTTTCCATCACCTGCCGCACCAGGGCGGCCGTCGGCTCCACTTCCGCCTCCGGCACCTCGAAGACCAGCTCGTCATGCACCTGCAGCAGCATCCGTGCCTTCAGCCCGGCCGCCTTCAGCGCGCCCGGCAGGCGTACCATGGCGCGCTTGATGACCTCCGCGGCGCCACCCTGGAAGGGGGCGTTGATCGCCTGGCGCTCCGCCCCGGCCCGCCGGGCCATGTCCTTGGCGCCGATCTCCGGCACCCAGAGCCTGCGGCCGAAGGAGGTGGAGACATAGCCACGCAGCCGCGCCTCCTCCTTCAGGTTTTCCATGGCGGCGCGGATACCGGGATACTGTGCGAAATAGGCCTCGATGATGCCGCGCGCCTCGCCGGGCGGGATGCCCAGCCGGGCGCCGAGGCCGAAGGCCGACATGCCGTAGATGATGCCGAAATTGATGGTCTTGGCGCGGCGCCTGGCTTCCTTGTCCACCTGGTCCAGCGGCAGGCGGAAGATTTCAGCGGCGGTGCGGGCATGGATGTCCTCGCCGCGGGCGAAGGCCTCGCGCAGCGTCGGCACATCGGCGAGATGCGCCAGCAGGCGCAGCTCGGTCTGGCTGTAGTCGGCGCTCATCAGCACATGGCCGGGCTCGGCTACGAAGGCGCGGCGGATGCGCGCGCCTTCCTCGGTGCGGATGGGGATGTTCTGCAGATTGGGTTCGCTGGAGGAAAGCCGCCCGGTGCTGGTCAGCGCCATGGCGAAATCGGTGTGGACGCGGCAGGTAGCCGGGTCGGCGGCGGCGGCCAGCGCCTCCACATAGGTGGATTTCAGCTTGGCGAGCTGACGCCAGTCCAGCGTCTTGCGCGCGATCTCGACGCCCTGGGCGGCGAGTTCCTCCAGCACGCTGGCATCGGTGCCATAGGCGCCGGTCTTGCCCTTCTTGCCGCCGGGCAGCCCCATCTCCTGGAACAGGATGTCACCCAGCTGCTTCGGCGAGCCGACATTGAAGGGCCTGCCGGCGAGGTTGTGGATCTCCTGCTCCAGCACCACCAGGCGCTGGGCGAATTCCTCGCCGATGCGGGCCAGTTCCATGGTGTCCAGCTTGATGCCGGCCATCTCCATGTCGCGCAGCACCGCGACCATGCGGCGCTCCACCTGTTCATAGAGCGCCAGCGCCCGCTGTTCCCGCAGTTGCGGCTTCAGCAGCAGCCAGAGGCGCAGGGTGACATCGGCATCCTCCGCCGCATAGGCGGTGGCCTTGTCGAGCGGCACCCTGTCGAAGCTGATGCGGGCGCGGCCGGTGCCGGTCACCTCGTCGAAGGAGACCGGCTTGTGGCCAAGGTGCAGCAGCGAAAGCTCGTCCATGCCATGGCCGTGGCGCCCGGCCTCCATGGCGTAGGAGATCAGCATGGTGTCGTCCACCGGCGTCACGGCGATGCCGCCATGCTCCGGCCGGGCCAGCACCTCCAGGTCGAATTTCGCGTTCTGCAGCACCTTGAGGACGGTCGGATCCTGCAGCAGCGGCTTCAGCGTGGCGAGAGTCGGTTCGAAGGGCAATTGCCCCGGCGCTGCTGCCGCCTCGGCCAGCATGTCGCCCTGGCCATTGCCCGGGGCGACATGGCGCAGCGGGATGTAGCAGGCGCGGCCCGGCGCGGTGGCCAGGCAGATGCCGACGAGGTTGCAGCGCAGCGCGTTCAGGCCGTCCGTCTCGGTATCCAGCCCGACCACGCCCGCCGCCTGCGCTTCCGCAACCCAGCGCGCCAGGGCCTCCGGCGTCGTCACGGTCTCATAGGGGCCGAAAGGTACATCCACGCGCGGCGCCGGGGGCAGGGCAGGGGAGCCGGCGGCGACCACGGCGGCCGGGCGCGGCTTCGGCGTCTCCGCGGCCGCGGCGGCGCCCAGGCC
>JAEWCI010000160.1 GCA_023390705.1 Pseudomonadota bacterium | reverse complement strand
AAGCCTGCCGCCGCGCCGCCAACGGCGCCGCCTTCCTTGCCAGGGTGGAGGCCGAGACCGGCCTCCGCCCCCGCATCATCTCGGCGCGGGAGGAAGCGGAACTGGCCATGGAATCCTGCGCCCCGCTGCTGGAGCCGGAGGACCGCCGCGCTCTGCTCTTCGACATCGGCGGCGGCAGCACCGAAATCGCCTGGATCAGGGTGCCGCCCTGGCGCGGCCGATACCGCCCGGTGCCGGAACTGATCGGCTATGTCTCATTGCCCTTCGGGGTAGTGACGCTGGCGGAACGCGCTGGCGCTTCCTGCTTCACGCCGGAAGGCTTCGCCGCGGTGGTCGAGGAAGTGGCCGTGCAACTGGCCGTGTTCGACAGGGTGCACTGCATCGGCCAGGAAATCCGCGCCGGCGGCGTCCGGCTCATCGGCACCAGCGGCACCGTCACCACCCTGGCCGGGGTGGCGCTGGACCTGCCGCGCTACCGCCGCCCGCTGGTGGATGGCTGCACGCTGGCGATGGGGGCAGCCGACCAGGCGCTGGGCGAACTCTTCGCGCTCGGCCGGGCCGGGCTGGCGGCGCATCCCTGCGTCGGGCCGGAAAGGGTGGATTTCGTGCTGCCGGGCTGCGCCATCTACGCCGCCATCCGCGAGGTCTGGCGGGTGCCCAGCCTTACCGTGGCCGACCGCGGCCTGCGTGAGGGCATGCTGTTGCGAATGATGCGCAGTGATCACCGCCTGCCCTGGCGGCGGCACTGAATCTCTGGCCGTCACCTGCTATAGCGTCGGCATGAAATCACCCACGCCGGGCGGCCGCGGCCTGACCACGCGGCTGCGCACCGCCAAGGGCCGCAGCACCGCCAGCCAGCGCTGGCTGGAGCGCCAGCTCAACGACCCCTATGTCCGCGCTGCCCAGGCGGCCGGGCTGCGTTCCCGTGCCGCCTTCAAGCTGAAGGAGCTGGACGAGAAATTCCGCCTGGTGAAGCCCGGTGCCAGGGTGGTGGACCTCGGCGCCGCGCCGGGCGGCTGGAGCCAGGTGGCGCTCGCCAAGGCCGGACCAAAGGGGCGGGTGGTAGCGCTGGACCTGCTGCCGATGGACCCGATCCCCGGCGCCACCATCCTGCAGGGCGACTTCCAGGAGGAAGCGGTGGAACAGGCGGTGCTGGCGGCCCTGGACGGCCCGGCGGACCTGGTGCTGTCCGACATGGCGCCCAACACCACCGGCCATGGCGCCACCGACCACCTCCGCATCATTGCCCTGGCGGAGCTGGCGTTGGACTTCGCCTGCAAGGTGCTGGCGCCGGGTGGCGGCTTCGTCGCCAAGGTGTTCCAGGGCGGCAGCGAGAAGTCGCTGCTCGACCGGCTGAAGGCGAATTTTGCCACGGTCCGCCACGCCAAGCCGCCGGCCAGCCGCAAGGACAGCGCCGAACTCTATGTGGTCGCCACTAGCTTCCGCGGAACTCAGCCGGCGGGCTGAGACCGCCCCTTCCAGGCTTCCGGGTTGATCACGTTGACCGGCCTGCCTTCGCCATAGGCGGTGATCTGGTCGCAGATGTTGCTGGACCGCAGCTCGTATTCCTCCCGCGTTACATAGCCGATATGCGAGGTGGCAACGACGTTCTCCATCCGCAACAGGTGGTGATTCAGGTCGCGCAGCGGCTCTTCCTCATAGACATCCACCGCCGCCATGCCGGGCCGCCCGGCCCGCAGCGCCGCGACCAGTGCGCCCGGTTCGATCAGTGGCGCCCGCTGGTGTTCACCAGCAGCGCATCGGGCTTCATCCGCGCCAGGTCGGCGGCGGTGACGATGTGCCGCGTCGCCTCCACCAGCCGCATGTGCAGGGAGATGACGTCGCATCCGGCGAAGAAGCTCTCGCGGTCCGGCGCGGTCTCCCGGCCCTTGGCGCGGGCGCGCCCCATGCTCGCCTCCCGCGCCAGGACCAGCACCCGCATGCCGAAGGCGCGGCCATATTCGGCCACGGCCCCGCCGATCCGGCCATGGCCGTAGAGGCCCAGGGTCTTGCCGCGCAGCGTGCGGCCCACGCCGCATTGCCAGTTGCCCGCCCTGAGCGACGCCACCTGCTGCGGCAGCCGGCGCATCGCCGCCAGCACCAGGGCCCAGGTCATCGCCGCCGTGGCGCAGGAGGGGGTATCGGCATGCTGGTTGGAGCAGAGCAGCACGCCCCGCCGGGTGCAGGCATCGACATCGATATGCGGCCAGACGCTGCGCCGGCTGATCAGGCGCAGCTTCGGCAGGCGTTCCAGCAGCGGCGCGCGTATCCTGGTGCGTTCGCGGATCAGAACCAGCGCCTCGGCTTCGCGCAGCCACTCGGCCAGGGCATCCGGTTCCTGCACATGGCCGTTCCAGATCGTCACCTGATGCCCGGCCACCTGGCGAAGCAGGGCAGGGTGCGAATGGTGTCGAAATAATCGCCCAGGATGGCGATCCGCATGGGGGGGCCGGCGGGCTGCGGAAGGATTCCAGACGGAACATCGACGGTCCGGTGACGATTTTCCGCCCCCGCGCCCCCGTCGGCCCAGCCCTGCCTTGCGGTCGGGGCGGCTTCCGGCGTATTGGGGGCCGCCAAGGTCGCGCATCGCGCCCCCCGCGAAAGGTCGCCCATGGCCCCCGATTCCCTGCCCGAGTCCCCGCCCCCGGCACGCTTCACCATCGAGGAGGCCTATGCCTTCGACGATGTCCTGCTGGTGCCGGCCTATTCCACGGTGCTGCCGCACCAGACCGACACCCGCACCCGCCTGACCCGCGAGATCGCGTTGAACATCCCGCTGGTCGCCGCCGCCATGGACACGGTGACGGAGGCCAACATGGCCATCGCCATGGCCCAGGCCGGCGGCATCGGCGTGGTGCACAAGAATTTCTCGCCCGAGGAGCAGGCCGCCCAGGTCCGCCGGGTGAAGAAATTCGAAAGCGGCATGGTGGTGAACCCCGTCACCATCCATCCCGACATGACGCTGGCCGATGTCCGCGCCATCCAGGACCAGCACCGCATCAGCGGCATCCCGGTGGTGGAGCGCAACACGAACCGGCTGGTCGGCATCATCACCAACCGCGATGTCCGCTTCGCCACCGACCCCAACACCAGGGTCTATGAGCTGATGACGCGGGACAACCTGGTGACCGCGCCCTCCGATGTCACGCCGGACCAGGCCCGCGCCCTGCTGCACCGCCACCGTATCGAGAAGCTGCTGGTGGTGGACGAGGCGGGGCGCTGCGTCGGCCTGATCACCGTGAAGGACATGGACAAGGCCCAGGCGCACCCCAACGCGGCGAAGGACGCGCTGGGCCGGCTGCGCGTGGCCGCCGCCACCGGGGTTGGCGATGACGGGCTCAAGCGGGCCGAGGCGCTGGTGAACGCGGAGGTGGACGTGGTGGTGGTGGACACCGCCCATGGCCATTCCGGCGGCGTGCTGGCGGCGATCGAGCGCATCAAGCGCCTGTCCAATTCGGTGCAGGTCGTGGCGGGCAACGTCGCCACGCCGGAAGGCGTGCTGGCGCTGATCGAGGCCGGCGCCGATGCGGTGAAGATCGGCATCGGCCCCGGCTCCATCTGCACCACCCGCATCGTCGCCGGCGTCGGCGTGCCGCAGCTCACCGCGGTGCTGGAATGCTCGGCCGCCGCGCGGGAGAAGGGCGTGCCGGCCATCGCCGATGGCGGGCTGCGCACCTCGGGAGACATCGCCAAGGCGATCGCCGCCGGCGCCGATTGCGTGATGATGGGCAGCCTCTTCGCCGGCACGGACGAAGCGCCGGGGGAGGTCTTTCTCTACCAGGGCCGCAGCTACAAATCCTATCGCGGCATGGGCAGCATCGGCGCCATGGCCCGCGGCAGCGCCGACCGCTACTTCCAGCAGGAAGTGGAGAACACGCTGAAGCTGGTGCCGGAAGGGATCGAGGGCCGGGTCGGCTACAAGGGGCCGGTCGGCAATGTCATCCATCAGTTGGTGGGCGGGCTGAAGGCGGCGATGGGCTATACCGGCAACGCCACCATCGCCGGGATGCAGCAGAATTGCCGCTTCCGCCGCATCACCGGCGCCGGCCTGCGCGAAAGCCATGTGCATGACGTGGCCATCACGCGCGAGGCACCGAACTACCGCCAGGAAGGGTAGCCGGCGCGCTGGTCCGGGGACCAGCCGCTCCCCAAGCCGTCATGGCCGGGTGCCTGCCCCCGGCCTGACCCGGGGGTGGCCCGGCCATTTCCGCCCTGTGGCGCCGGCCGCACAGGATGGGGCAGCCGAGGCTTTCCCGGCCGCCCCGCCTTTGCCTTACGGCTGCATGTGGCTGCCGCCGCTCACCGTCATGTTCTCGCCGGTGATGTAGCTGGCGCCGTCGGAGAGCAGGAAGCAGATCAGCGGCGCGACCTCTTCCGGCTGGGCGTAGCGGCCCATCGGGATGCGGGCCATGGTCGTGGCGGCGAAGCGCTCGCTGCGCACCGTCTCGGTCATCGGCGTCACCACCGTGCCGAA
Organism: Pseudomonadota bacterium; assembly: GCA_023390705.1. Taxonomy (GTDB): domain Bacteria; phylum Pseudomonadota; class Alphaproteobacteria; order Acetobacterales; family Acetobacteraceae; genus JAEWCI01. The sequence goes on along the minus strand of JAEWCI010000160.1, from coordinate 10,341 downwards.
GCCCACCGAATTGCAGCGGATGCCGTAGCGCGCCCATTCCCGCGCCGCCGACATGGTCATGCCGAACAGGCCGGCCTTGGCCGAGGAGTAGTTGATCTGCCCGATGGAACCGCGCTTGCCGGCCGCCGAGGAGATGTTGACGATGGCGCCGGTGACGCCGGCCGGCTGCGGCATGTTCTGCTTCGCGCGGGCGATCATGTGCCGCCCGACCGCCTGCAGCATCAGGTAGCAGCCGGTCAGGTTGACGTCGATCACCGCCTGCCACTGCTGGATGGTCATCTTCTCGATCATCGCGGGGCGGGTGATGCCGGCGCAGTTGACCAGCCCGTGGACCGCGCCGAAGCGCTCCACCGCCTTCTGCACCGACTGCTCGGCGAAGACCTCGTCCGCCACATTGCCCTGCAGCGCCAAAACGCGGTCCTGCGGCATCCTGCCGGCAACTTCGGCCAGGGTTTCGGGGTTGCGTTCCACCATCACCAGGTTGCCGTCCAGGTCCAGCACCAATTCGGCGATGGCCTTGCCGATGCCCTGGCCGGCGCCGGTGACGATGACGGTCTTGCCCGTGAGCTGCATGGGGTTGCGCATGAGTGCCGCTTCCTTCCCTTCCGGTTGCTTGCCGCCCCAGTGTGCGGCAGCGCGAGCGATCCGGCCAGAGTGCTTCCTGCATTCTCCCGGCCCCTGGCGCGACCGGGCCGGGCGGGGCTAGCCTTGCCCGCGCAATCGCCGGATAGCCATATGCCAGCCCTTCGTGCCGTCATCTTCGATGCCTATGGCACGTTGCTCGACGTCCATGCCCCGATGGCCGCAGAGGCGGCGCGGATCGGGCCGCATTGGCGCCAGGTTTCGGCCGACTGGCGCATGAAGCAGCTTGAATACAGCTGGGTCCGCAGCCTCACCGGCCCGGCGGCGCATCAGGACTTCTGGGCCTGCACCCAGGGTGCGCTGGACTGGGTGGCAACCCGGCACCGCCTGCACGACCCGGCGCTGTACGCCGCCCTGCTCGGCGCCTACCGGGCCTGCCCGGCCTATGCCGAGGTGCCTTCCCTGTTGCAGGCGCTGCGCGGAGCGGGACTGGCCACCGCCATCCTTTCCAACGGTACCCCCGGCATGCTGGCCGAGGCCTGCGCCACCGCCGGCATCGCCGGGCTGCTGGACGCGGTGCTGAGCGTCGAGACGGTCGGCGTCTTCAAGCCGCATCCCCTGGTCTATCGCCTGCCGGTGCGGCATTTCAGGCTGCGGCCGGAGGAGATGGGCTTCGTCTCGGCCAATCCCTGGGACAGCCAGGCGGCGCTGGCCGCCGGATACCGCGCCGTCCGGCTCAACCGGACCGGCGAGCCGGACGAGTACGGGCTGCGCGGGGTGGCACCGGAAATCGCCGGCCTGGCGGACCTGCCGGCGGTGCTGGCATGACCCCCGCCGCCCGCATCGCCGCGGCGATCGAACTGCTGGCCGCGGTGGAGGCGGAGCCGCGGAAACCGGCCGATGCCATCGCCCATGACTTCTTCCGCGCCCGCCGCTTCATCGGCGGCGGCGACCGCCGGGCGGTGTCGGACCTCGCCTGGGGCGTGGTGCGGCAGAGATTGCGGCTGGGCTGGTGGCTGGCCCGCGCCGGTGCCCGGCCCAGCCCGCGCCTGCTGCTGGCGGCGCAACTCATGCTCGCCGAAGGACAGGGCCTGAGCGCCCTGCGCCGCGCCTTCCCCGGCGGGCAATACGCCGCCGCCCCGCTCTCGCCGGAGGAGGAGGCATTGCTGGCCCCGCTGGCCGGCCAGCCGCTGATCCACCCGGAGATGCCGGAGGGCGTGCGGCTGAACCTGCCGGACTGGGCGCTGCCCGGCCTGCGCGCCCGCTTCGGCGAGGCACTGGCCGGGGAGGCGGCGGCCATGGAGAAGCCGGCGCCGCTCGACCTCCGCGCCAACCTGCTGAAGACGACGCGGGAGGAGGCACTGGCCGCCCTGGCCGCGGAGGGGATCGAGGCGAAGCCCACCCCCTTTTCGCCCTGGGGGCTGCGCCTGCCGGGCCGCCGCCCCATCACCGCCAGCACCGCCTACCGGCAGGGGCTGGTGGAGGTGCAGGACGAGGGCAGCCAACTGGTCGCCCTGCTCACCGATGCCGGGCCGGGCATGAGGGTGGCGGATTACTGCGCCGGGGCGGCGGGCAAGACCCTCGCCCTGGCGGCCAGCATGGGCAATCGCGGCCGGATCACCGCCTGCGATGTCTCCGCCCCGCGGCTGGAGGGGGCGGCGCGGCGGCTGCGCCGGGCCGGGGTGGACAATGCCGAGACGCATCTGCTGCAGCCCGGCGACCGCTGGGCGAAGCGCCGGGCCGGGCAGTTCGACCGGGTGCTGGTGGATGCGCCCTGCACGGGCAGCGGCACCTGGCGGCGCAACCCGGACGGCCGATTCCGCACCGGCGAGCAGGATTTGCGGGAACTTTCGGCGCGGCAGGGCGACATTCTCGCGACTGCCGCGGAGTTGGTGCGCCCGGGCGGCAGACTGGTCTACGCTACCTGTTCCCTGCTGCCCGAGGAGGACGAGACCCAGGTGGAAGCGCTGCTCGCACGCCGCCCCGATTTCGTCCCTCTGCCTTTGGCCGAGGCCTGGGCGGCTGCCGGCATGGCCGGTCCACCCCCACATGAAGGCCCCTTCCTGGTGATGAGCCCGGCCCGGCACGGCACCGACGGCTTCTTCGCCGCCATGCTGCAGCGGCGCGGCTGAGACAGGGGGGGAGGCCGGGCCGATGGTCAGCATCCGCCGTGCCCGTCCAGGCGACGCCGCCGGCATCGGCGCGGTGCATGTCGCCGCCTGGCGCAGCGCCTATGCCGGCATCCTGGCCGGTGAATACCTGGCCAACCTCTCCGTCGCCCGGCAGGCCGCCTTCTACGAGAGCGCCATTGCCGACCGGCGGGACTGCCACGCGGTCTTCGTCGCGGTGGCGGCGAATGAGGTGGTGGGCTTCGCCTCCGGCGGCCGGGCGCGGCGGCAGGGTATCGGCGGCGTCACCGGCTGCCAGGGCGAGGTCGAGACGCTCTACCTGCTGGATGACTGGCGGGAGCACGGCATCGGCCGGCGGCTGATGCGCGCCATGGCGGCGCATCTGGCGGCGGTCGGCTGCCGCTCCGTCATGCTCTGGGTGCTGCGGGACAACCCGACCTGCTGGTTCTACCGCCATCTCGGCGGCCGTCCGGTGCTGCGCGAGGCGATCCGCTATGCCGGCCAGCCGCTGGAGCAGGTTGCCTATCTCTGGGAGCCGATCGAGACCCTGCTGGACGCCACGGCCTCGGCCCGGGAGGGATAGGCCGGCCGCGCCGACGCAGGGGAGGCCGCCCGATGCCGCCCGCGGCGGCGGGCATCCACAGGGTGCTTGCCCCGCCCGCGCGGCTGTGCTGTGAGGCGCCATGGACACCCCCGCCACCTCCTCCGCCCAGCACCACGACCGCATCCTGATCCTGGATTTCGGCAGCCAGGTGACCCAGCTCATCGCCCGCCGGGTCCGCGAAACCGGGGTTTATTGCGAGGTCTGGCCCTTCACCGCCAGCGCCGAACGGATCGCCGGCTTCGCCCCGCGCGGCATCATCCTCTCCGGCGGCCCGGCCAGCGTCACCGAAGGCGCCAGCCCGCGCGCGCCCGAAACGGTCTTCACCATGGGGGTGCCGGTGCTCGGCATCTGCTACGGCCAGCAGACCATGTGCGCCCAGCTCGGCGGCCAGGTGGAGGGCAGCGACCACCGCGAATTCGGCCGCGCCTTCGTCGAGGTGAAGCAGGATTGCGCCCTGTTCCACGGCGTCTGGCAGTTGGGCGGGCGCGAGCAGGTGTGGATGAGCCATGGCGACCGCGTCACCGCCCTGCCGCCGGGCTTCCGCGCGGTGGCGGTTTCGGAAGGCGCGCCCTTCGCCGCCATCGCCGATGACGGCCGCCATTTCTACGGCGTGCAGTTCCACCCGGAAGTGGCCCATACGCCGCATGGCGCGCAACTGCTGAGGAATTTCACCCATGCGGTCTGCGGCTGCCGCGGCGACTGGACCATGGGCGCCTTCCGCGCCGAGGCGATCGCCCGCATCCGCGCCCAGGTCGGCGGTGGCCGCGTCATCTGCGGGCTTTCCGGCGGCGTCGATTCCAGCGTGGCGGCGGTGCTGATCCATGAGGCGATAGGCGACCAGCTTGCCTGCATCTTCGTGGACCACGGGCTGATGCGGGCCGGCGAGGCGGAAGAGGTGGTCCGCACCTTCCGCGACCGCTTCAACATCCACCTGGTCCACCGCGACGCCAGCGACCTCTTCCTCGGGCAGCTTTCCGGCGTGACGGACCCGGAGGTGAAGCGCAAGACCATCGGGCGGCTGTTCATCGAGGTCTTCGAGGAGGAGCAGCAGAAGCTTGGCGGCGCCGATTTCCTGGCCCAGGGCACGCTCTACCCGGATGTTATCGAGAGCGTCTCGGCCACCGGCGGGCCGAGCGTGACCATCAAGTCCCACCACAATGTCGGCGGCCTGCCGGCCCATATGCGCATGCAACTGGTGGAGCCGCTGCGCGACCTGTTCAAGGACGAGGTGCGGGCACTCGGCCGAGAGCTCGGCATTCCCACGGCCATCGTCGGCCGGCATCCCTTCCCAGGGCCCGGCCTGGCCATCCGCATCCCCGGCGAGGTCACGCGGGAGAAGGCCGACCTGCTGCGCAAGGTGGACAGCATCTATCTGGAGGAGATCCGCGCCGCCGGCCTCTATGACGCCATCTGGCAGGCCTTCGCCGTGCTGCTGCCGGTGCGCAGCGTCGGCGTGATGGGCGACAGCCGTACCTACGACATGGCCTGCGCGCTCCGCGCCGTCACCAGCACGGACGGCATGACCGCCGATGTCTATCCCTTCGACATGGGCTTCCTGGCGCGGGTGGCCAACCGCATCGTCAACGAGGTGCGCGGCATCAACCGCGTCACCTACGACATCACCAGCAAGCCGCCCGGCACCATCGAATGGGAATAGCCTGACGCGACAGGCCAGGGCCGGCGGCCGGAAGGCCCTGTTGTTGCCGTAAGCGGATGGGCAGCCATCCCGGGCGCCGCGCCGGGATGCTCCCAGTCCGGATGAATCATCCATCCCCGAGCCCGACCAAATCCCGCCTGCCGCGGCGGCATGCCGCTTGACGTGCGGCCATCCTATGGCGAAGGCTGGCGGTGCCGCGGCTGCAGACCGCGGAACGGGAGACGTCATGCGGAAGATCATCGGGGCGGCCGCGCTTGCCGCCATGCTCGCGGCACCGGCCCAGGCGCAGCGCACGCTCACCATCGGGGCGCAGACACCGCCCAGCGCGCTGGACCCGCACTACCACAACACCACCAACAACACGATGGTGCTGCGCCAGATCTTCGATGCGCTGTTCGAGGTGAACACGCGCGGCCAGCTTGAGCCGCGCCTGGCGACCAGCCTGCGCAACATCGACGACCTGACCTGGGAGGTGAAGCTCCGCCGCGGCGTGCGCTTCCACGACGGCACACCCTTCGAGCCGGACGACATCGCCTATACCGTCGCCCGCGTGCCCACCGTGCCGAACAGCCCGGCGCTGTTCACGCCTTCGGTGCGCAGCATCGCCGCGGTGGAGGTGGTGGACGAGGAGACCGTGCGCATCCGCACGCGGGAACCGAACCCGCTGCTGCCCTGGGACCTCGCCGCGCCGGTGATGCTTTCGCGCCGCGTGCATGGCCCGGGCAACCCGGCGACATCGGATTTCAACACCGGCCGCCTGGCGATCGGCACCGGCCCCTACCGCTACGCGGCCTTCACCCACAATGAGCGGCTGGAGGTGGTGCGCAACCCGGAATGGTTCGGCCCTGCCCAATCCTGGGACCGCGTGGTGTTCCGCTACATCCCGCAGCCCGGCAGCCGCGTCGCCGCGCTGCTCTCGAACGAGGTGGACCTGATCGACTACGTCCCTTCGCAGGATGTCGGGCGGCTGGAAGCCGACCGCCGCTTCACCGTCTTCGCCGGCGACAGCGTGACCTTCATCTACATGTTCCCCGATTCGATGCGCGACACCACGCCGCAGGCGACCGACAAGCAGGGCCGGCCGCTGCCGCGCAACCCGCTGGCGGACCGGCTGGTGCGGGAGGCGCTGTCGCTGGCCATCAACCGCCAGGCCATCTCGGAGCGGCTGTACCAGGGCATGGCGCGGCCGGCCGACCAATTCGCCTCGCCCATCGCGGAGCACCGGCTGGAAGGCTTGCCGCCGCTGCCGCACGACCCGGCGCGCGCCCGCGCCCTGCTGGCCGAGGCCGGCTATCCCGAGGGCTTCCGCCTGACCATCCACGGGCCGAACGGCTTCTTCCCTTCGGACGACAACCTGCTGCAGGCGATCGCGCAGCAATTCACCCGCATCGGCATCGAGACCCAGGTGCAGACCCTGCCGCCGGCGACCCTGTTCACCCGCGCCACGAACCGCGAATTCTCGATGTTCATGACCTATTACAGCGCCTTCCTCTCGATCAGCGGGCTACGCCAGGTGGTGATGACGCGCAATCCGGATCTCGGCCATGGCCCCTTCAACCGGCAGCGCTATTCCAACCCGCGCATGGATGCGCCGCTGGCCCAGGCATTGACCGAGATGAACCCGGACCGCCGCGCTACCCTGACGCAGCAGGCGGCGCGCGAATTGCTGGAGGACAAGGGCGTGCTGCCCATCATCTTCCTGCGCAATGCCTGGGCCGGGCGGCGCGACCGCGTGGTCTATGACCCCAGCCCCTACAACCATACCAGCGCGCTGCACGCACGGCCGGCGGAGTAGCCGCCGGCGGCTATTCGGCCGGTGGCGCCGCCACCGGCAGGGCGGGCGAGAGAGGCTCGATACGCAGGCTCTCGCTGCGCAGGATGGCGACGCGGCCGCGCGCGGCGTAGTGCGTGCCGCCATCGGGCGCGCGGCCCACTGCATACTGCCAGGCGGTGAGCTGGCCATTCGCCACCAGCGCCCGGGCGACCCGCTCCACCGCCGGGCCGCCGCCCAGCCGCGTCAGCTCTGCCCCGGTCAGGCCGATGGTCACCTCATCGCGCGGCCCCACCACGCGGAACAGCGAGACACCGCCCGCCTGGGCTCGGGCGGCGGAGGCAGGAATCACCAGGGAGAGGGCAGGCAGCAGGCGGCGGGTCAGGCGGGGCATGGGCATTTCCCGATTCGGCGGCAGCCGATCCTGCCGCGGGCGCCGCGCTGTTGCGAGCATAGAATGGCCAAGCCGCGGCTTCCTACTCACCCGGCATGCTGTGAGTCCCGGGGATAACGGGGACAAGCTGTGGCGCATCGGCCACGGCGCTTGACCCGATCGCTCCGAAAGGCCGAAGCTGGCGTGAACACAGCGGGAACATTGGCGGTCCGCCTTGATCTCCCGCGGGAGCAAAAGGCTGGAACCGACCACCCGATCTGGTGTTAGACTGCGGCACTCACGCCAACATCTTGTGTAGAGGCCTTCACCGATGCATGCTCCGGTCCGGGGGATTGAGGGGGAAGTCGCCGTGTTCGATGCGGTGCAGCTCGAGGGGCATCATCAGGTTCAGGTTGACCGTTCGCGGGATGCCTTGCTGACCGATTTCGGCAAGGCGACGCTGAGCGACCGCTACCTGCTGCCGGGCGAGAGCTATCAGGACCTGTTCGCGCGGGTGGCCAGCGCCTACGGCGACGATTCGGCGCATGCCCAGCGGATCTACGACTATATTTCGAGGCTGTGGTTCATGCCGGCGACGCCGGTGCTGTCCAATGGCGGCACCACCCGTGGCCTGCCGATCTCCTGCTTCCTGAACGAGGCCGAGGACAGCCTGGAAGGCATTGTCGGCCTGTGGAACGAGAATGTCTGGCTGGCCGCCAAGGGCGGCGGCATCGGCAGCTACTGGGGCAATCTCCGCGGCATCGGCGAGAAGGTCGGGCGCAACGGCAAGACCAGCGGCGTGGTGCCCTTCATCCGGGTGATGGATTCGCTGACCCTCGCCATCTCGCAGGGCTCGCTGCGGCGCGGCTCGGCGGCGGTCTATCTGCCGGTGAGCCACCCGGAGATCGAGGAATTCATCGAAATCCGCCGCCCCACCGGTGGCGACCCGAATCGCAAGGCGCTGAACCTGCATCACGGCATCCTGCTGCCGGATGCCTTCATGCGCGCGGTCGAGGCCGACGAGGAATGGCCGCTGACCAGCCCGAAGGACGGCTCCATCGTCAAGAAGATCCCGGCGCGCTCGCTGTGGATCCGCATCCTGACGGCGCGGATCGAGACCGGCGAGCCCTACCTGATCTTCTCCGACCATGTGAACCGGGCGCAGCCGGAACACCACAAGCTTTCGGGCCTGGAGGTGAAGACCTCCAACCTCTGCTCCGAGATCACCTTGCCGACCGGGCGCGACCAGCATGGCCGCGACCGCACCGCGGTGTGCTGCCTTTCCTCCCTGAACCTGGAAACCTGGTTCGAATGGAAGGACGATCCGCGCTTCATCCCGGACGTGATGCGCTTCCTGGACAATGTGCTGCAGGACTTCATCGACAACGCGCCGGACAGCATGGCCAAGGCGAAATACAGCGCCATGCGGGAACGCAGCGTCGGCCTGGGCGTGATGGGCTTCCACAGCTTCCTGCAGGCGCAGGGCGTGCCGCTGGAAAGCGTCATCGCCAAGGTGTGGAACAAGAAGATGTTCAAGCACATCCGCGAACAGGCGGATGTGGCGAGCCGCCAGTTGGCGGAGGAGCGCGGGCCCTGCCCGGACGCCGCCGAATACGGCTTCATGGAGCGCTTCTCCCACAAGATGGCGATCGCGCCGACGGCCAGCATCTCCATCATCTGCGGCGGCGCCAGCCCGGGGATCGAGCCGATCGCCGCCAATGTGTACAACCACAAGACGCTGTCCGGCAGCTTCATCGTGCGCAACCCGTACCTCAAGAAGGTGCTGGCGAAGCACGGGCGGGACGATGACGAGACCTGGACCAGCATCACCGTCACCAAGGGCAGCGTGCAGCACCTGGACTTCCTGACGGAGCAGGAGAAGGCCACCTTCAAGACCGCCTTCGAACTGGACCAGCGCTGGGTGGTGGAACACGCGGCGGATCGCGCGCCCTTCATCTGCCAGAGCCAGTCGGTGAACCTGTTCCTGCCGGCCAATGTGCACAAGCGCGACCTGCACCAGATCCACATGATGGCGTGGAAGCGCGGCGTGAAGTCGCTGTACTACTGCCGCAGCCTGTCCATCCAGCGCGCCGATGTGGTGAGCGACAAGGTGGTGGGGCAGGGCGACGTGATGGCGGCGCATGTGCCGACCGCGGCGGATGCGGCGCTGCCGCTGGTGGCGATGGCGGCGCAGCAGAACAGCACGAATTATGAGGAATGCTTGGCCTGCCAATGAGATTCGGAAGAGTCTTGACGCGCCAACGCTACGCCGCGGTCGCGCTGTGCGTTGTTGCAGCGGTCTTGTTCTTCTACCATCTCGTTGTTGGTGCGCGCGTCCTTGTCGCGGGTGACATCAGAGAGGGTAGAACTCCTATTGTGACGTTCGCACTTCGGGTCAACCAGGATACACCGCCGTGGATAGAGTTGGTTATTGATCCCGACACGCAGTACTTCGAGCCTTACGATTTGAATGGCCGAAAAATAGAGGGATGGTGGGTTTATACTGGCATTTTTCAGCGAAACCCGGCAAATTCTTATGCGCCCCTGTTTGGAGGTTTCTTGCCTATAGTGCTGATATTAGCTTCGGGATATTTGCTGTTGGCTGACAAGCCGAAGATCGTAGAGGGTGCAGAGGAGCAGATATAATGCAACTTGAGCGTGAACATTTACTTGAAGAACTCAGCCAAAGTCGCGCCGAACTGCGGCAGGCCATTCATTTAGGTTGCTCTGAGCGAGAGTGGGCTTTGGTTTGCCGAAGATTCGATGCTGCTGCAGCAGCATGGAGAAACTGGCTGAACGGAGACGTGCGATGCTGGGGCGTGTGGACCGCTTCGGTCTGATCTGAGGAGAAGCGCCAAATGCCAGACGGCACCCATTCCCCCGACCAGCGCCCCACCCGCTTCGACCTGCTCACCGCCAACCCGGTGTACAAGCCCTTCCGCTACCCCTGGGCCTATGACGCCTGGCTGACGCAGCAGCGCGTCCATTGGCTGCCGGAGGAGGTCCCGCTCGCCGACGACGTCAAGGACTGGCAGAAGAACCTTTCGGCCTCCGAGCGGAACCTGCTGACGCAGATCTTCCGCTTCTTCACCCAGGCCGATGTCGAGGTGAACAATTGCTACATGAAGCACTACAGCCAGGTGTTCAAGCCGACTGAAGTGCTGATGATGCTGTCCGCCTTCAGCAACATCGAGACCATCCACATCGCCGCCTATTCCCACCTGC
>JAEWCI010000089.1 GCA_023390705.1 Pseudomonadota bacterium | reverse complement strand
GCCGAGGGTGGCCGCGTCCTCCAGATCCTCCAGATGGACGGTGCTGGAATAGTCGTAGTCGCGCTCCATGCCGGTGCCCTGGCCGGCCAGCGCGGTGACGGAAATGGCATGGCCGGTGCGGATATATTCGCCGGCGAAGCCGTTGCTGGCGGCCAGCGCGATGGCGGTGCGCGACCAGCTTGCCTCGGCGCCCTCGCTGTTGGTCACGCCGGGAACGGCCAGCGCCGCTTCCTCGGCCGCCGCGGCGCGGGCGATCAGCGCCTCGGCATTCGGCTCGGCGTTGTCGGCCAGGTCGAAATCGGCCGTGGTGAGGCCGGTGGGGGTGGCGGGCAGGCCGCAGAAGGGGTCCTCCGGCACCACCCGCGCCATCGCCACCGCGCGCTCCGCCAGGGCGGCGAAGCCCTTGGGCGAAGGATCGGTGGAGGAGACGATGGCCTGGCGCTGGCCGATGAAGACGCGCAACCCGATGTCGAAGCCCTCGGCCCGCTCCAGTTGCTCGATCTTGCCGAGCCGGCGCTGCACGGAAAGCGAGGTGCCCGACACCAGCAGCGCATCCGCGGCATCCGCGCCGGCCCGCTTCGCGGACTCGACCAGGGCGGAGAGGGTGTCGAGATGGCTCATGCGTACCTCATGCCGCCAGCTTCTCGGCGATCGCCGGCAGGCCCGGCACCTTGCCCGCCGGGCCGAGCGCGGCGAGCGTCGGCGTGCCGCGGAAGGCGCGGGCGGCGGCCTGCTGCACCTGTTCCACCGTGACGGCGGCGATCTTCGCCTTGGTCTCCTCGATGGGGATGACGCGGCCATAGACCTGCAATTGGCGGGCAAGCTGTTCGGTGCGGCTGCCGGTGCTTTCCAGCGACATCAGCAGGGAAGCGCGGAGCTGCGCCTTGGCGCGGTCCAGCTCCTCCTGCGTCACGTCGCGCTGCACCTTGCGCAATTCCTCCAGCGTGACGGGCACCAGCTCCTCCGCCTCCTTCTCGCCGGTGCCGGCATAGATGGCGAAGAGGCCGCCATCCTGGAACGGGTTGGCGAAGGAGTAGATGGAATAGACCAGCCCGCGCTTTTCGCGGATTTCCTGGAACAGGCGGGAGGACATGCCGCCGCCGAGCAGGGTGGAGAGCAGCAGCGTCGGGTAGTGCAGCGGGTCGGTGTAGCGCGTGCCGGGGAAGCCGAGCACGATATGCACCTGGTCCAGCTCCCGTTCCTCGCGGAACTCGCCGCCCTGGTAGCGGGCGGGTTCCGGCGCCAGCGGCGCCACCTGCGGCAGGTCGGCAAAGTGCTTCTGCACCATGGCCAGCAGCTCGTCATGGTGCAGGTTGCCGGCGGCGGCCACCACCATGCGCTGCGGCCCGTAATGGTGCGCCATGTAGTCCACCAGCGCCTGGCGCGGCATGGCCTTGATGACATCCTCCGTCCCCAGCGTCGGGCGGCCCATGGGCTGGCCGGGGAAGGCGGTGGCCTGGAAATGGTCGAAGATGATGTCGTCCGGCGTGTCGTTCGCCTGGCCGATCTCCTGCAGGATCACGCCGCGCTCGCGCTCCAGCTCCTCAGGGATGAAGGTGCTGTGCGTGAGGATGTCGCCGATGATGTCCACGGCAAGGCCGAGGTCCTCCTTCAGCACCTTGCAGTAATAGGCGGTCTGCTCGCGCGCCGTGTAGGCGTTCAGATGGCCGCCGACATTCTCGATCTCCCGCGCGATGGCCAGGGCGTCGCGCTTCTGCGTGCCCTTGAAGGCCATGTGTTCGAGGAAATGGGAAACGCCGTTCACCTCGGCGGTCTCATGCCGCGTGCCGGCGCCGACATAGGCGCCGAAGGAAAGGGTTTCGACCCGCGGCATGGTATCGGAAACGACGGTAAGGCCGCTGGGCAGACGGGTCACGCGGACGGCATCGGTCATACGGGGGTTCTTTTCCGGTTACGGCGCGTTGCGGCGGGCATGCGACCGGACGAAGCCTTCCACCTGGGCAAGGTCCGGCGCAAGCACATCGTAGCGCTCCTCACGCTCATATAGGTCGGCCAGGCGTTCCGGCAGCGGGGGGCGGCGGCCGGTGGCCCTTTCCACCGCATCCGGGAATTTCGCGGGATGGGCGGTGGCGGCGACCACCACCGGAATGGCACGGTCCTCCGGCATATGCGCCCGGGCGGCGGCGGTGCCGATCGCGGTGTGCGGGTCCGCCAGGTAGCCGGCGCTGGCAGAGAGATGCCGGATTTCCGCCAGCGTGCCTTCGTCGTCCAGGGTGAAGCCGCGGAACAGCGCCTGTGCCCCGCGCCAGGCGGCATCCGGCACCGGCATGCGGCCTTCCTCGCGGAAGCGGCGCATCGCCTCGGCGCAGGCGGCACCGTCGCGGCCCAGCATCTCGAACAGCAGGCGCTCGAAATTGCTGGAAACCGCAATGTCCATGCTCGGCGAGAGGCTGGGCTCCACCGGCCGCATCGACATGTCGTTGCCGGAGAGCCAGCGCACCAGGATGTCGTTGCGGTTGCTGCCGATGATGAGGCGCTCCACCGGCAGCCCCATGCGCCGCGCCCCCCAGGCGGCCAGCACATTGCCGAAATTTCCGGTCGGCACGCTGAAGGCCACCGGCCGGTCCGGCGCGCCGAGCGCCAGCGCCGCCGCGGCGTAATAGGGAATCTGCGCCGCCACCCGCGCCCAGTTGATGGAGTTGACGGCGGAAAGCCTCATCTCCCGGCGGAAGGGCGCGTCGTTGAACATCGCCTTCACCAGGTCCTGGCAGTCGTCGAAATCGCCCTGCACCGCCAGGTTGCGCACATTGGGGGAGAGCACGGTGGTCATCTGCCGCCGCTGCACCTCGCTGGTGCGCTCATGCGGGTGGAGGATGACGATGTCGATGTTCTCGCGGTCGCGGCAGGCCTCTATGGCGGCGCTGCCCGTGTCACCGCTGGTGGCCCCGACGATGGTGATGCGCTCTCCCCGCTTCGCCAGCACATGGTCGAACAGATGGCCCAGCAATTGCAGCGCCATGTCCTTGAAGGCCAGGGTCGGGCCGTGGAACAGTTCCAGCGCGAAGCTGCGCTCATCCAACTGCACCAGCGGCGCCACGGCGGGGTGGCCAAAGCCGGCATAGGCGGCGCCGGTCATGGCGCGCAGCTCCTCGAAGCGCAGCGTCTCCCCGGCGAAGAGGTGGATCAGCCGCGCCGCCAGCTCGGCATAGGGCAGGCCGCGCAGGGCGCGCCATTCGGCGGGCGAAAGCTCCGGCCAGGTTTCCGGCACGAAAAGCCCGCCATCCTCGGCGAGGCCCGCCAGCAGGACGGCTTCGAAGTCGCGGGGCGCGGCCTGGCCGCGGGTGGAGATGTAGCGCATGGGGGGCGGACCATAATGCGCCGCGCGCCCCATGGGGAGGGCCGCGCCGCAGCCCAGGCC
>JAEWCI010000065.1 GCA_023390705.1 Pseudomonadota bacterium | reverse complement strand
AGATAGGGCTTGCCTTCCATACGGAAGACACGACGCTGCATGGTGAAACGCCGGACCTGGTCGTCATTGGCCGGAAAGAACGTGAAGCCGAGTGTACGGGCGGCTGCAATCTGATGCTGAGTCAGTTCCAAAGTCATATCCCCAATCGGTCCGGGACACCGAAATCACCCGCTTTGCGGTCGGCCAGGTAGCCAAGCTGGAAAATTGGCCCTGATCCAATCCGGAAAAGGGCTCCGCTATGAATATCCGCATCACCCACGGAACCCTGAAGACGCGCAACCCTGTCGGGACTCGGCGCAGGTTCCTTCCATGCTTTCCTGGACGAGAGCCCATTCGTTGGATGGGCAATGGGCTGTAGCACTGAAGGCCCGGTTTCTGGTCGGCTTCTATCATGCCTTCGGCGAGGTTCAACATGCAGGCCCGCGGGCAATCGGCCTTGCTTGCCCCGGCGGCGCCTTCACCTCCGCCAACCCCTGATCGCGCCCAGGCTGAACGGGGCAGGCCAGGAATGCCGCGCCGGACCAGCGGCAGGGCACCGCCCGTGAATGGCGGTACTGGTTCGGGACATGGGGAAGGAGCCTACGGAAGTGGCGGGGCCTGCGCCTGCTCCATCGGCGGTGCGGCGCTCCTGTGGGTGAAGACGGCCTGCTGCCAGCGCAGGTGTTTACTGGCTTCTGATGATCCAGGGCGGGGTGGCTATCGTGGCAAGGCAGCCGAGCCAGGAGGCCCACATGGCATGCGTCAGCCGTGACCAGAACAGAAGGGGGTCCGCAGCCTCGGTCAGCTGCTCAAGGGCTTCGGGGTAGGGCATGGCGCGAAGGGCGATCATGACCTGCTCGCCCCTGTTGCCGGACGCGGCACAGTGGACAATGGCGATGTCGAGACCGGGCAGCCGGGCGAAAGCCCTTGTCTCGCCCTGATCGCAGATGGCCATGACGCGATCTCCTTCCCTGTCCGGGTGAGCACCTAAGCGCACGACCTGCCGTTCGGGATGCACGATGCCGGCGAGGCATGATGGACCGTGGCTGCGAAAGCACGGCACGGGGCACCAATGCCGCGGTGGTTCCGCCAGAGGTCACGGTCGTTCGTGGCAGGCCTGGCCGTGGGGCTGGCCCGGGCGGTGCCGGAGCCTGCCTGCACCGAAACCATCAGCCGCCCGGGCATAACCGGCGTCGCGCTATCCCCGGCGTGTTCCCGGTCCAATCCGGTGGCAGAAGCGGCTATCCGCCGAGGCTGTCGGGCTCGGGTACATCCCTGGTGGCACTCGGGGTTTCCGCCGCGTCCGGTGCCGGCGTGCAGGGCGCTGCGCCGCTTTGTTCCCTGGGCAGGAGTTCGGCCGCCGCCTTCGGCTGCCGGGGTGGCGTTCCGGCATCCCGCTGGATGGCACCGTCCGGCGTCCCGGTTCCGTCCCGGCCGGGCGGCAGTTCGTTGGACATGGCGGCTCCTCCATTTGCGGCACCCATCCTCCCTGGGAACGCCAGAGCGCAGCTGATGTTGCGATGCAGCAAAGCATTTACCAGGATAGGAGCGGATCGTGAATCTTCACACAGGAACAGCAAGGGCAGTACCGGGAAGGCAGTCCAGCACCGGTATGGCAGGGCGCAGGACGGGTGCCAGCAGCGGGCGCAGTCCCCGCCGCTGACGAAGGGCAGGCGAGTTGGCACGCGCCGCAAGCATGGTACGTGGCAATGCGCAGCCGCCACCATCGGCGACCGTCATCCTGTCTGGGTCGGATTGAGCCGTTGCCGCTCAAACCCGCCCACGCAGCCGCCGTTTTCCCAATTGCCCGCAGCAGCGAGCGAATTGGGAGGACAACCATGGCTGTCGTGAAGGTCATCGAACTGCTGGGCGAAAGCGAACGGAGCTGGGAGGACGCGGCGCAACAGGTCGTCGCAGAGGCGACACGCACTCTGCACGGTGTCGCCTCCATCTACATCAAGGAGTTCCAGGCGACGGTCGAGAACGACAAGGTGAAGCACTACCGCGTCAACGCGAAGGTTTCCTTCGTCCTTGAGCGGAAGTAGGCGGCCGGCGGCAGGTCGCCGCCGAACCGCCAGCCGGTGTTTCGCCGCCTCCGCCTGTTCATAACTGCCTTGCCGGCCCTGGGCTGGTGAAGGTGCCGGGTCTGGTGGACCTATGGGGGCAGGACAAGCGAGCAGCCAGCCCTCCATGGAAGTGGCGAAGCGCCGGAGTTCCCGGGGGCGCTGCTCCGCGCACGTGGGAAGGTTCGTTTCCTGGAGCGTTGGAGGCCGAGATGGAGGGCGCAGACTTCGCACGGCAGATCGAGCGGCTTCGGGCCGAAGCCGAGGCGCAGTTACGGTTCCTTGCCCTTTGGCGCAGGGGCGCATCGGCCGCTCCCACCACGCCTGCTGGCGACGCCGGGTGTGCTCCACCCCGCCCGGAGACGAGGAGACGCCATGCCGGGCCAATGCTGACCATCCCGCTCCGCTGGGATGTCGGGCGTCAGCCCGATCATGCCGACGTCCCGCTGACCCAGGCGCCAGTCGCCGAGGCTGATGGAGGTGATACCGTGGGGAGGGCCCGGCGGCAGGCATAGCAGGAACCAGGAGCTTCGGATGGAGGGAAGGCGGGCTGCAGCGACGTGAGGCTTCGTGGAGATGGGCGCAGGCCAGGTGCCGGAGGAACAGCAGGCCGGCTCGCCGTGAATGGCTGGACGGTAAACTTGTTTCTTGGTAGAGCTATCGCCCATAAGCCACTAATAGCAGGCGATTGCTGCAATGCAGGAAAAACGGGTCGTCTCCGAGGCGGACTATCGCTGTGCGCTGGCCGAAATCAGGCGCCTGGCTGAATCCGAACCAGATCGCGGGACCCTGGAAGGGGACCGTCTGGAAGTGCTCGCTGCCGCCGTGGAGGCATATGAATCCAACTTCCACCTGCGGGAGAGCGAGGACGCGGAGAACCGATAGCCCGCCATCGGGACGCGATGGGGCGGCACCTTCCGATACCCACCGCGAAGCTATGCTGTGGGAGAAGCGAAGCTTCCCGCCTCGGCTTCTCAAGCCTGCTCAACGGCCGGGCGGGGCCTCGGTCACCTCGGTGCGGAACTCGCCGGGAGAGGTGATTTCCAGCAGTTCCATATCGTCCGAATGGGCGATCTCCCGGTGCCGGATGCGTGGTGGCTGCATCACCGAATCCCCGGCCTGCAAGGTGACCTGGCCGATATCCTCGTAGTCGAACCGGACCCAGCCTTTCAGGACGAAGACCATCTGGAAATCCAGTTCATGGGTATGCCAGAGCGGCTGTGATGCCTCACCGGGAACCGCCTTGATGACGTGCGCCGCATAGGCGCCACCGGTGGCTTCCCGGATGCCAAGGTCCCGATAGGCGAAGAAGGCTCGCAACCCGGTCTCGAAACGGCCATCCGCGGTGTGGCTGACAGTGGTCCGGGGGCGGGCAGGGGCATTCTCGGGCATGGCGTTCTCCCGCTGTCGTGTTGGTGTTTTCACTACTTCGTGTATGATCGTTCGTATGCGATGCCGCCGCTCCGGCAGCCTCGCCTACCGGAGCATGAAGGGTCGTCGCCAATGCGGGAAGCCTCCCGACGTGATGAGGCGCGGGCACAGTCCCGTGCCCTGGCCATTGCCATCGCCTGGATGCTGCTGACGCAGCTCGGCTGTGTCCTGCTCTGGGATGCGGGCTGGCTCACCCGGCAGGCCTCACTGGTGCATTGGCTGCTGGTGGGCGTGCTCCCGCCGGCTCTGGCGCTCTGGGGCATGGAGCGCCGCCTGGCAGGGTGAAGGCTTGCGGTGTGCCTCGCCGCAGGGCATTCTGTCGGAAATGTAATGCAGACCAGCCCCTGCCCGACGCAACCCTGTCCTCACCGGCCGCTTGTCACGGCGGAATGACCGCTTCGGCTCCCCTGCCGCCGCCGCCCCTGCAGCCAGGGGTGGGCATCATCGCGAACGCCGCGCTGTTCCTCGATTTCGATGGCACGCTGGTGGAAATCGCGCCGCGCCCGGACGCGGTCCAGGTGCCGTCCGGCTTGCCTGGCCTGCTGCTGCGGGTGAAGGCGGCGCTGGATGATGCGCTGGCGGTGGTCAGCGGCCGCCGCCTGGCCGATCTCGACCATTTCCTGCCAGTGCCGCTGGCCAAGGCTGGCGACCACGGCGCCGCCATCCGGCTGCGACCGGAGGAAGAGGCGCTGACGCCCACCCTGCCTTCCCCTCCCGTCGCCTGGCGGGCCCGCACCGTCGCCCTGGTGGAACGCCACCCCGGAGCGCTGATCGAGGACAAGGCCCATGGCTTCGTGCTGCATTACCGCCAGGCCCCGGCCGCTGGACCGGAGGCCGAGGTGCTGCTGAACGGCCTGCTGGCCGAACAGCCCGGGGATTTCATCCTGCTGCCGGCACTGATGGCATGGGAGATACGGCCACGTGGGGTTTCCAAGGCCAGTGCCGTACACACCCTGATGGCCCGCCCACCTTTCGCCGGCCGGGTGCCGGTGTTCATCGGTGACGACGTGACCGATGAGGAAGGCATTGCGGCCGCCCGCGCCCTGGGCGGGATCGGCCTGCGGCTGCAGGACGCCTTCGGTACCCCCGCTGCGCTGCGCGCCTGGCTGGCCGATGCGGTGCGCGACCTGCCGGCACCGGCGTGATGGCGGCAGGAGGGCATCGCGGAGCGGCCCCCGTGCGCGCCTCTGCCCTGCTGCCGGGCAGGCAGGAGAACCCGCGGCGCAAGGCCCGGCACGCCACAGGGCTGCCCAGCCGCGGGGCCATCGGCAAAGGGCCGCTTCCGGGACCGGCGGCATGAGGCGCCTGGTGATCGTGGCGAACCGGGTGCCCAACCCGCGTGAACGCGCGGCTACGGCAGGCGGGCTGGCCGTGGCGCTGCGTGAGGCCCTGTCAGGCCGCGAGGCCCTGTGGTTCGGCTGGAGCGGCCAGACCACCGAGCATACCGCTTCCCGCCCGACCGAGGTGCATCAGGGCCGGCTGACCTTCGCGACCCTCGACCTGGGGCGGGAGGATCATCGGCGCTATTACCTGGGTTTCTCCAACGGCACCCTGTGGCCGACGCTGCACTACCGCCTCGGCCTGGCGCAATTCCGGCGTGAGGACTACCTCGGCTACCGAACGGTGAACGCGGCCTTTGCCGCCGCCCTGGCACCGCTGCTGCGGCCGGATGATCTGGTCTGGGTGCATGACTTCCACCTCTTTCCCTTGGGGGCGGAACTGCGCTCGGCGGGGGCGCGGCAGCGTCTGGGCTTTTTCCTGCATGTGCCCTTTCCGCCGCATGGGCTGTTAACCGCCCTGCCGCGCTCCGGCGAGTTGCTGGCCGACCTCGCCGCCTATGACGTGATCGGCGTGCAGACGCAGGAGGACGCGGCCAATCTTTCCGCTGCCCTTCGTGCCGAGGGCCAGCCGGAAGCCGCCGACCGGGTCGCCGCCTATCCCATCGGCATTGATGCCGCCGCCTTCGGCGCGACCGCCGAGCGTGCCATCGACTCACCGGAATCCGCCCGCCTGCGCGCCAGCCTGGTGAAGCGGGCGCTGGTCATCGGCGTGGACCGGCTGGACTACACCAAGGGCCTCCCGCAGCGCTTCGCCGGCTTCGCCCAGTTGCTGGCGCGTTTCCCGCAGCACCGTTCCAAGGTCAGCTACCTGCAGGTGGCGCCGGTTTCGCGCGGCGACGTGGCGCAGTACCGCGCCCTGCGGCGGGAACTGGACGAATGGGTGGGCCGCATCAACGGCCAATACGCCGAGCCGGACTGGGCCCCCCTGCGCTACATGACGCGCGCCGTGCCTCGTACCGCACTCGCCGGCTTCATGCGCATGGCGCGGGTCGGGCTGGTGACGCCGCTGCGCGATGGCATGAACCTGGTGGCCAAGGAGTATGTCGCCGCGCAGGACCCGGCGGACCCCGGTGCGCTGGTGCTCTCCCGCTTCGCCGGTGCCGCCGGGGAGTTGGACGGGGCCTTGCTGGTGAACCCGCTGGATCCCGACGAGATCGCCGAGCGCCTGGACGAGGCGCTGATGATGCCGGCGGATGAGCGGAAGGACCGCTGGCGCCGCATGCTCATGGTCGTGCAGGAAGGCGACGTGGCGCTGTGGTGCCGCCGCTACATGGCGGCGCTGGAGGGTTGAAGCGCGCTTGCCCGAGATGGGGTCGCCGAAGGGCGTGAACGACGCGAAAAGCCTGGAAGCGGGACATTGATCGGCGCATCCACACTTACAGCGGTCCGCCGGGCGGCCGCATGCCGGCGACGCCGCGTCAGAGATGCGCCTCTATCGGCAGCCAGCGCGCCAGTTGCGACAGCACGCGGCGCCCGATGCCGGCCGCCGGTTCGGTATGCAACATGCGCTCCCGGCCTTCCACCCGGTCTATCCAGGCGAGGCGCGGGCCATCCCGCACCACCCGCCAGCTGATGGCCGGATCGGTGAGGCGGGCGTGTTCCTTGCGCAGTTCCTCGGCCAGGCGCGGGTGGCTGGCGAAGATGCTCATCTCGGTATTCAGGCGCGCGGAACGGGGGTCCAGGTTGAAGGAGCCGACGCCGATCGGGCCATCGTCCACCACCAGCGCCTTGGTGTGCAGCGAGGCCCCGCGGGAGCCGAGGAAGCTGGCGCCCTCGTCGCTGCTGTGCTTCAGCTCGAACAGCTCAATTCCTGCCGCCAGCAGCCGCCGGCGGTAGCGGGAATAGCCGCCATGCACCGCCACGACATCGGTGGCGGCAAGGGAATTCGTTACCACCGAAACCCGCACCCCACGCCCGGCGAGTTCCCGGAGCAGCGCCAGTCCCTCGGCGCCGGGGACGAAGTAGGGTGAGATCAGCAGCGCTTCCCGCCGCGCTGCGCGCAGCGCCTCGGCCACCTCCGGCCCGAGCCCGCCGGCCGCCCGCGACC
>JAEWCI010000630.1 GCA_023390705.1 Pseudomonadota bacterium | reverse complement strand
GTGCCCGACCTTCGCCTCCAGGCAGGCATCCACCAGCTGCTCCAGCCGCGGATGCATGGTGATGAGGTTCACGCCGAAGGGCTTCTGCGTCAGCCCCTGAGTGCCGGCGATCTCCTGCGCCAGCCTGTCCGGCTCCATGGCGCCGCAGGCGATGACGCCGAAGGCGCCGGCGTTGGACAGGGCGGCCACCAGGTGGCGCTCGCTCACCCAGCTCATGGCACCGCCCATGATGGCATAGCGGGCGCCCAGGAAGGCGGTGCCACGGGCCATCAGCCGGTCGATGGCGGCGAAGGCTCCGGCGGGCGGGGCGGTGGTGGCGTCCATCAGGCGGCCGGCCCGTCCAGGCCGTAGGCGCTGTGCAGGGCGCGCACCGCGAGTTCGGTGTAGTCGTCGGCCACCAGCACGCTGACCTTGATCTCGGAGGTCGAGATCACCTGGATATTGATGCCCTTGTCGGACAGCGCCTTGAACATGGTGTTGGCGACGCCGGCATGGCTGCGCATGCCGATGCCGACGACGCTGATCTTCGCCACGTTTGGGTCGGCCACCAGCGTTTCGAAGCCCACCTCGGCGCGGGACTTGTCCAGCACGTCCTGGGCGCGGGCCAGGTCGGCGCGGCCGACGGTGAAGGTCATGTCCGTGCTGCCATCGGCGCCGATGTTCTGCACGATCATGTCCACATTCACATTAGCCTTGGCCAGCGCCCCGAAGACGATGGCGGCGATGCCCGGCCGGTCCGGCACCCGGCGCAGCGTGACCTTGGCTTCGTCCCGCGAATAGGCAATGCCGGAAACGATCGGCTTTTCCATGATCTCGTCCTCATCAACCACCAGGCTGCCCGGCTTGTCCTCGAAGCTGGAGACCACCTGCACCCGGACCCGGGCCTTCATCGCCATCTCGACACTGCGGGTCTGCAGCACCTTGGCGCCGACGCTGGCCAGTTCCAGCATCTCCTCGTAGCTGATCCGCTCCAGCTTGCGGGCGCGTGGCACAATGCGCGGGTCGGTGGTGTAGATGCCGTCCACATCGGTGTAGATGTCGCAACGGTCGGCCTTGATGGCTGAGGCCAGCACCACGGCGGAGAGATCGGAGCCGCCGCGGCCGAGCGTCGTCACCCGGTTGTCCGGGCCGATGCCCTGGAAGCCCGCCACCACCGGCACCTGGCCCGTCTGCATCCGGCGGATCAGCTCGGCGCCCTCCACCTCCTCGACGCGCGCCTTGCCATGGGCGCCATCGGTCCGGATGGGGATCTGCCAGCCCTGCCAACTGCGTGCATCCACGCCGATGGTCTGCAGCGCGATGGCCAGCAGGCCGATGGTCACCTGCTCCCCAGTGGCCACGACGGTGTCGTATTCCCGGGCGTCATGCAGCGGCGAGAGTTCCTGGCACCACTTCACCAGCTGGTTCGTGGTGCCGGCCATGGCGGAGACGACGACCGCGACTTCGTTGCCGGCCTCCACCTCACGCTTCACGCGGTTGGCGACATTGCGGATGCGGTCGAGATCGGCGACGGAAGTGCCGCCGAATTTCATGACGATGCGGGCCATGGCGGGCGTTTCGTATCCGGAAGATGCTGCCGGTGCGGTTGCGGCCCGGCGAAGGTCAGCACAGATACCGGGGCGGCTTCCGCACCGCAACACGGGCGGCGATGGAGCCAGGGAAAAGGGGCGTGGCATGGGTCCGGCAGGACACACGGCGATCGCGGCGGAAGTGGCCAGGTTCAACGCGCTGGCGGATCGCTGGTGGGACCCCGAGGGGCCGATGGCGCCGCTGCACCGGATGAACCCGGCGCGCTGCGACTGGATCATCGGCCACTTGGCCCGCCGCCATGGGCGGGACGCGGCGGCCGAAGCGCCGCTCGCCGGGCTGGAGGTGCTGGATGTCGGCTGCGGCGCCGGGCTGGTCAGCGAAGCCCTGGCCCGGGCCGGAGCGCGGGTGACCGGCATTGACGCGGCGGAGGAAGTGCTGGCCGCCGCGCGCGCCCATGCGGGGGCGGGCGGCCTTGCCATCACCTACCGCGCGGCGACGCCCGAAACCCTGGCGGCCGAGGGCTGCCGCTTCGATGCGGTGGTGGCGCTGGAAGTGGTGGAGCATGTCGCCGACCGGGCCGGTTTCTGCCGCGCCCTGGCCGGGCTGGCGCGGCCCGGCGGGCAGGTGGTTCTGTCCACGCTGAACCGCACGCCCCGGTCCTTCCTGCTGGCCAAGCTTGGGGCGGAATACCTGCTGCGCTGGCTGCCGGTGGGCACGCATGACTGGCGGATGTTCGTCCGCCCCGCCGAATTGGGCGCCGACCTGCGAGCCGCCGGGCTGCGCGTGGTGGAGATCGCCGGGCTGACCGGCGGGATCACCGGTGGCTGGCGGATCAGCCGCGACGTGACGGTGAACTACCTGATACTGGCGGAGAAGCCCTGAGCCCCGGCCTCACCGCCGCCGCGGGAACGCCTGCGACTGCGGCTGCACATGAAGGCGGCCCGGCAGGGCCGAGCGCCCGAACGGGCGCCGCGCCCTATGGCGCACAAGCCAAGGGGCCGGATGGCCCCGCCGGCGTTTGAGGCAGGGAATTACGCATCCGCGGGCGGCACCCAGGGGATGCGGGCGATCTCGATGCCCTCCTCCCGCAGCGCCTCGGCATCGGCGTCCGAGGCTTCGCCATAGATGCCCCGGCGCTCGCTCTCACCATGGTGCATCTTGCTCGCTTCCTCGGCGAATTCCTTGCCGACATAGTCGCAATTCTT
>JAEWCI010000625.1 GCA_023390705.1 Pseudomonadota bacterium | reverse complement strand
GGGCGGCACCACGCCGCCGCGCCTGGTGCTTGCCAATGCCGGGCTGCACGAGGGCGCCTCCGTGGCGCTTTCCACCCTGCTGCCGAGCGCGGGCGGCGATGTCGCGGGGCTGCGGCCCTGGCCGGGCGATGCCGCGACCCTCGGCCCGCTGGACGATGTCCGCCTTGGCCCCGGCGAGGCCCTGCTGTTCGAAGGCGTCATCTCCCGCCCCATCCTGTCCTGGCCGCATCCAGCGCATGACAAGCGCGGCACGGTCGAGGCGGAATCCGCCATCGAGGCAGCGCGCACCGAGCGCATCGCCATCGAGGCGGTGACTCCCGCGGTGGATGCCGGCCGCTTCGCCGTCAAGCGGCTGCTAGGGGAGGTGGTGACGGTCGAGGCCGACCTCATCTGCGACGGCCACGACCAACTGGCCGGCGTGCTGCAATGGCGCGCGGCGGATGAGGAGCATTGGCGGGAGGCGCGCCTGCGGCCACTCGGCAATGACCGCTGGACCGCGAGCTTCCCGCTGACCCGGCTCGGCCGCCATGTCTTCCGTATCGAGGCCTGGCGCGACGCCTTCGCGACCTTCCGCGACGAATTGGCGAAAAAGCACAATGCCGGCCTGAAGGTCTCGCTGGAACTGGAGGAAGGAAGGCTGCTGGTGCAGGCGGCCGGCGAGCGTGCCGGCGGGGCGGTGGCGGAGATGGCGGCGCGCCTCGCCACGGCGGCGGAGGGCGAGCGGCTGCACTGGCTGCTCTCGCCCGATCTGGCCACGCTGATGGCGGCCGCCGACGATCGCCCCTTCCGCGCCCGCAGCGCCGAGATGCCCTTGGAGGCGGAACGCACCGCCGCCGCCTTCGCCAGCTGGTACGAGGTGTTCCCGCGCAGCCAGTCGGGCGACCCGGCGCGGCACGGCACCTTCCGTGACGTGATCGCGCGGCTGCCGCATATTCGCTCCATGGGCTTCGACGTGCTGTATTTCCCGCCGATCCACCCGATCGGCCGCACCGCGCGCAAGGGGCGCAACAACACGCTGACGCCGGCGCCCGATGATCCTGGCAGCCCCTATGCCATCGGCAGCGAGGAAGGCGGGCACGACGCCATCCACCCGGAACTCGGCACGCTGGAGGATTTCGCGGCGCTGCGCGCGGCCGCGGCGCGGCACGGGATGGAGCTGGCGCTGGACTTCGCCATCCAGTGCAGCCCGGACCATCCCTGGCTGAAGGAGCACAAGGACTGGTTCGACTGGCGGCCGGACGGTTCGCTGCGCACGGCGGAGAACCCGCCGAAGAAATACGAGGATATCGTCAACGTAGATTTCTATACGGCGGGCGCGGTGCCTTCGCTGTGGATCGCGCTGCGGGACGTGGTGCTGTTCTGGGCGCGGCAGGGCGTGCGGCTGTTCCGCGTGGACAATCCGCACACCAAGCCGCTGCCCTTCTGGGAATGGATGATCGCCGAGGTGCGCGGGCAGTACCCGGATGCGGTCTTCCTTTCGGAAGCCTTCACCCGGCCGAAGATGATGTACCGTCTGGCCAAGATCGGATTCGGCCAGTCCTATACCTACTTCACCTGGCGCAACACCAAGGCGGAGCTGCGCGACTACCTGGAGGAACTGACCACGACGGCGCCGCGCGACTTCTTCCGCCCGCATTTCTTCGTCAACACGCCGGACATCAACCCGGTCTTCCTGCAGACCTCCGGGCGGCCGGGCTTCCTCATCCGTGCTGCCCTGGCGGCGACGCTTTCCGGCCTCTGGGGCGTGTTCCAGGGCTTCGAGTTGTGCGAGGCCGAGCCCGTGCCGGGGCGCGAGGAATACTGGGACAGCGACAAATACGAAATCCGCGCGCGGCCGGCCCGCGCGCCCGGTGACATCGTGGAGGAGATCACGCGCCTCAACGCCCTCCGCCGTGCCAACCCGGCGCTGCACAGCCATCTCGGCCTCGCCTTCCACAATGCCTTCAACGACCAGGTCCTGTGGTACCGCAAGCAGAATGCCGACCGTTCCAACGTGCTGCTGGTGGCGGTCAACCTGGACCCCCATCATGTGCAGGAGAGTTCGGTGGAATTGCCGCTGTGGGAATGGGGGCTGCCCGACCATGCCACGCTGGAGGCGGAGGACCTGATGCGCGGGCACCGCTTCACCTGGCAGGGCAAGCACCAGAGGCTGCGCCTCGACCCGCGGGAGCTGCCCTTCGGCATCTGGCGCGTGCGTCCGGCAGGAGGCCTGGCATGAGCGGGACGCCCGATCCGCACTGGTATCGCGACGCCGTCATCTACCAGCTTCACCTGAAGAGCTTCTTCGATGCCAACGGCGACGGCATCGGCGACTTCGCCGGGCTGCTGCAGAAGCTGGACTATGTGGCGGAACTGGGCGTGGACACGCTGTGGCTGCTGCCCTTCTACCCCAGCCCGCGCCGCGACGACGGCTACGACATCGCCGAGTACCGCGGCGTCCACCCGGACTACGGCACCCTGGGCGATGCCCGCCGCTTCATCCGGGAAGCGCATGCGCGTGGCCTGAAGGTGATCACCGAACTGGTCATCAACCACACCAGCGACCAGCACCCCTGGTTCCAGCGCGCCCGCGCCGCGCGGCCCGGCTCCAGCCACCGCAACTACTATGTCTGGTCCGACACCGACCAGAAATACCCCGAAACCCGCATCATCTTCCTCGATACCGAGAAATCCAACTGGACCTGGGTCCCGGTGGCCGGCGCCTATTTCTGGCACCGCTTCTACAGCCACCAGCCCGACCTGAATTTCGACAATCCGCGCGTGCTTTCGGAAGTGCTGAACGTGATGCGCTACTGGCTGGACATGGGGGTGGACGGGCTGCGCCTGGATGCCGTGCCCTATCTGGTGGAGCGCGAGGGCACCAACAACGAGAACTTGGCCGAAACCCATGAGGTGCTGAAGCTGATCCGCGCCAAGCTGGACGCCGGCTACCAGGGCCGTCTGCTGCTGGCCGAGGCGAACCAGTGGCCGGAGGACACGCAGCAGTATTTCGGCCAGGGCGACGAATGCCACATGGCCTTCCATTTCCCGCTGATGCCGCGCATGTACATGGCCATCGCGCAGGAGGACCGCTTCCCCATCACGGATATCCTGCGCCAGACCCCGGACATCCCGGAGGGCTGCCAATGGGCCATCTTCCTGCGCAACCACGACGAGCTGACGCTGGAGATGGTGACCGACCGCGAGCGCGACTATCTCTGGTCCACCTACGCCGCTGACAAGCGGGCAAGGCTCAACCTCGGCATCCGCCGCCGGCTGGCACCGCTGCTGGAACGCGACCGCCGCCGCATCGAGCTGATGAACGGCCTGCTGCTCTCCATGCCCGGCACGCCGGTAATCTACTATGGCGACGAGATCGGCATGGGGGACAACATCTTCCTGGGCGACCGCGACGGCGTGCGCACGCCCATGCAGTGGTCGCCGGACCGCAACGGGGGTTTCAGCAGGGCGGACCCCGCGCGGCTGGTGCTGCCGCCGATCCAGGACCCGCTCTACGGCTACCAGGCCGTGAATGTCGAGGCGCAGGCACGCGACCCGCATTCCCTGCTCAACTGGATGCGGCGCATGCTGGCGGTGCGCAAGCGCAGCCGCGCCTTCGGCCGCGGCGCGATGCGGCTGCTCTATCCCGGCAACCGCAAGGTACTGGCCTATCTGCGCGAATATGAGGAGGACAGCATCCTCTGCGTCTTCAACCTCAGCCGCAGCGCGCAGGCGGTGGAACTGGACCTTTCCGCCAGCGCCGGCCGCGTGCCGGTGGAAATGCTGGGTGGCACCGCCTTCCCGCCGATCGGCCAGTTGCCCTACCTGCTGACCCTGCCGCCCTATGGCTTCTACTGGTTCGTGCTGGCCACGGAGAAGGCGCTGCCGCCCTGGCATGTCCCGGCCCCGGAGCCGCTGCCGGACCTGCGCACCCTGGTGCTGCGCGCCGGCGTGCAGGATTTCCTGGACGCCAATGTGCGGCGGGAGCTGGAGCGGGCGGTGCTGCCGGAATACCTGCCGAAGCGCCGCTGGTTCGCCGCGAAGGGAGAGCGCCTGCAATCGGTGCATCTGGACGCCATCGCCAGCCTGCCGCAGGCCCGTGGCGCGGTGGTGATGGCGGAAGTGGCGGTGGAGTTGGAGGGGCGCAGCGAACGCTACGCCCTGCCGCTGGCCGGGGTGGAGGATGTCGAGGGCATCGGCCCGCTGGCGGCGCAATTGGCGCTGACCCGGCTGCGCCAGGGCAGGCGCGTCGGCTACCTGACGGATGCCTTCACCGCCGACCGCATGCCGCCGGCGGTGATGGCGGCGCTGCGTGAAAGGACGGTGCTGCCCAGCGACGCCGGGGAAATCCATTTCCTGCCGACGGCGCGCCTGGCCGAAACCACGCTGCCGGAGGACGCCTCCATCCGCCGGCTTTCCGCCGAACAATCCAATTCTTCGCTGATCTACGGGGAGGCGGTGGTACTGAAGATCATCCGCAAGGTGAATCCCGGCATCCACCCGGAAGCTGAGATGACGCGCCACCTGACCGAATGCGGCTTCGCCAACACCGCGCCGCTGCTGGGCGAAGTGGTGCGCATTGCGGCGAATGGCACGCCGCATACCCTGATGCTGGTGCAGGGCTTCATCCGCAACCAGGGCGATGGCTGGAGCTGGACGCTGGACTGGCTGCACCGCGCGGTGGACGAGGCGGCGCTGACCGATGCGCAGCCCGAGGACAATTTCGCCGGCTACCTGTCCTTCGCCACCGCGCTCGGCCAGCGCCTGGGCGAATTGCATGCCGTGCTGGCACGGCCGAGTGAGAACCCCGCCTTCGCCCCGGAAATCGCCGGAGCGGAGGAGCGGGAGGCCTGGGCCCGGGGCGCGCTGGCGCAGTTGGAGCCTGCGCTGGCGCTGCTGGAGGGGAACCCGGATGCGGAGTCGCTGCTGGCCCATGCGGGTGGGCTGCGCGCCGCGGCGCATCGCCTGGCGCAGGCCGCCGCGGGCGCCCTGAAGACCCGGGTGCATGGC
>JAEWCI010000624.1 GCA_023390705.1 Pseudomonadota bacterium | reverse complement strand
GTCACCAGCAGGGTGGGCGCACCGGCACTGCGGGCCACCACCGCCGGCCAGTCCGGCCCGGCGGGATGGTAGGGGCCGGCCAGGTCCTCGCCGCCCTCGGTGCGGTTGAACTCCACCATGGCGCCGCGGCAGTCGCGGGGGTGCAACTGCGCGCCGTAATAGCCGTCGTGCTGGATGAGGTGGGTGGTGCGCACGCCCATGGCCGCGGCATGGGCCTGGCGCCGTTCCGGGTCGTCGCAATCGAGGATGGCCATGTAGCCGCCACGGCCGCCGGTGCGCTCCAGGAAGCGGCCGACCGCGGTGCCTTCCTGGGTCGGCGCCACCACTTCCAACACATCCGGGCCAAGGGCGAAGAGCGCGTTCTCCAGCCCGTATTTCGCAACGCCCGGGTCGCGGTAGCAGACCTCGGTGCCGAGCACGGCGGTGATGTCCTCCACCGCCGGCCGCAGCGCCGGCGCGGCCAGGCAGATCTGGCGCATTCTCAGATAGGCGCTCATGGCGCGTCCTCCCGGTTATGTCCCTGGCCCCAGGCGGGGGGAGCAGGCAAGGCGCATGCTACCGGCGAAGCGCCAGCCCGCGCCAGCCGCCGGGCGGCCGCATCCGGCCTGGGCGGAGCGGGCCGGCTGCGGGCCACACGACAGCGGATGGGGGAAAACCCGCGGAGGACGCCGGATTCCGGATGGCCGGGGCGCAGGCAGGCACGGCCCCTGCGCCGGCATATTGAACCCCCGGCCTGCTGCGGCGCTGAAGCTCGAGACCGGAGGATTCGGCCCATGCCGAAGCATGACGACCCCACCGAAATCGAGCCCCGGCCGCAGCCCGCACCGCGCGCCAGCACGACCGCGACCGTCGCGCAACTGAAGCGCGACATCGATAGCGGTGGCACCGGCGACAAGGTCGCGATGCTGGACCCCGCCGCCTCCCCCCTCGGCACGGATGACGAAGCCGCGGGCGCGCCCCCCAGCCCGGAACTGGGGGCCGCGACGCGGGCGAGGGAACGCCGCAACCAGCCCAGCCCGGAACATCCGGCCGACCGGCCCCGGGACGAGAACAGGGCAGCGCGTCGGCGCGGCGCCGCCGCATTGCTCGGGCTGGCGCTGATCGGGCTGCTCCTCGCCTGGGCCTCGCTGGGCTACGGCGGCTGAGCCGACCCGCATGGGGGAAGGGATGACCGAAGCCCGCCGGCCGCTGCGCGTGGTCATCCTCGGGGCCGGCTTCGGCGGGCTGGAAGCCAGCCGGGCCCTGGCGCGCGCGCCGGCGGAGGTGACGCTGCTGGACCGTCACAACCACCATCTGTTCCAGCCGCTGCTCTACCAGGTCGCCACCGCCGCACTCTCCCCTGGCGACATCGCCTGGCCGGTGCGCGCCATCTTCCGCAGCCAGCGCAACGTCACCGTGCTGATGGCCGAGGCCACCGCACTGGCCCCCGAGGCACGGGTGGTGCGCACCGCGGACGGCTCCGCCATCCCCTATGATGCGCTGGTGCTCGCCACCGGCGCGACGCATTCCTATTTCGGCCATGACGAATGGGCGCCGGTGGCGCCGGGGCTGAAGACCATCGACGATGCCACCGCCATCCGCCGCCGCCTGCTGCTGGCCTTCGAGCGCGCGGAGCGCAGCGGGGACGCCGCCGAGCGCCGCCGGCTGCTGACCTTCGTCGTGATCGGCGGCGGCCCCACCGGGGTGGAACTGGCCGGCGCCATGGTGGAGCTGGCGCGCCATGCCATGCCCCGCGACTTCCGCCGTATCGACCCGGCCATGGCGCGGGTCGTGCTGATCGAGGCGGGGCCGAGGCTGCTCGCCACCTTCCCGGAGGAGCTTTCGGCCAAGGCGCGGCTGTCACTGGAACGCATGGGCGTGCAGGTGCTCACCGGCACTCTCGTCACCGGCTGCGACGCCGGCGGCGTGACCTGTGGCGAGGAGCGCATCGCCGCCAGCACCGTCGTCTGGGCGGCGGGGGTGATCGCCTCGCCGGCCGGCGCCTGGATCGGCGCGCCGCAGGACAGGGCGCGGCGCATCCAGGTGGGGCCGGACCTCTCCGTGCCCGGCCACCCCGATATCTTTGCCATCGGCGATCTGGCGGCGGTGACGGACGCGAAGGGCAGGCCGGTGCCGGGCAATGCGCCCGCGGCGAAGCAGATGGGGCGCTATGTCGGCCGGCTGCTGGCGGCCCGCGCCAGGGGCGAGGCACCGCCGCCGCCCTTCGCCTACCGCCACCACGGGGACCTTGCCACCATCGGCCGCCGTTCCGCTGTGGTGTCGCTGGACAGCATCCGGCTGACCGGGCTGATCGGCTGGTGGTTCTGGGGCATCGCCCATGTCTGGTACCTGATCGGCTTCCGCAGCCGGGTCGTCGTCTCCTTCGAATGGCTGTGGAGCTATCTCACGCTGCAGCGCGGCGCCCGGCTGATCACCGGGCAGGATCAGATGGCAGGCGCCGCCATGCCGGCGCCGGTGGAGCAGCCGGCGCGGGCGCAGCAACAGGTGCCGGGCCAGGCGCGCGCGGCGGAATAGGCGGCTTCAGCTCCGCAGCCCGGCACGGCCTGCGGCGTCGCGGGTCCAGGCCAATTCCCGGGCGATGAAGGCGGCGAAGCCGGCGGGGGTCTGTTCCTCCGCGCTGGCGATCTCGCTGCCCATCTGTTCCAGCCGCTGCCGCACGGCGGAATCGGCGATGGCAGCGGCCAGCGCCGCCTGTAGCGCCCGGACCGCTTCCTCCGGCGTGCCGCTCGGCACCACGATGCCGAGGAAGGCGGCGGCGCGGAAACCGGGCACGCCGGCCTCCTCCGCCGTCGGGATCTCCGGCGCCACCGCCAGCCGCCGTGCCGAGGTGACGCCGAGGATGCGCACCGCGCCTTCCCGGTGCAGCGGCAGGGCGTTGGAGACCTCGATGAAGCAGCCATTGATGTTGCCGGCGACCAGGTCCGGCACCAGCGCGCCGCCGCCGGCATAGGGCACGTGCAGCAGCCCGGCGCCGGTGGCGCCGTTGAACATCTCGATGGCCAGATGGGTGATGCTGCCGGTGCCGGCGGAGCCGATGCTCACCTTGCCGGGATTGGCCTTCGCCTGCGCCAGCAGTTCCGCCAGGCTGCGGGCCGGCTGCGCCCGGTGCACCGCGATGGCCAGCGGCGTGCGCACGGCCAGGCCGATGGGCGCGAAATCCCTTCCGGCGTCATAGGCCAGGTTGGATTGCAGGGTCGGGTTCACCGTGAGCGGCCCGTTGGAGCCGAGCATCAGCGTGTAGCCATCGGCCCGGCTGCGGGCCACCTGGGCGGCACCGACACTGCCGCCGGCACCGGCGCGGTTCTCCACCACCACCGGCTGGCCGAGCACTTCCGACATGCGCGGCGCCAGCAGCCGCACCGTGGTGTCGCCATTGCCGCCGGGCGCGTAGGGCACCACGAAGCGGATCGGGCGGTCCGGAAAGCCGGCCGCGAGCACCGGGCGGGCCGGCGAAGCCAGGGTGCCGGCCCCGGCCAGGAGAAGGGCGAATTGGCGGCGGGTCGGCATGGCGTCACCTCATATGCCTGGGCACGGCCGATATTCCCGGGCGCGGCCGCCCCGGTCGCACCGATCATGCCGCCGCATCGGCCGTGCCATCAAGCCGGGCTTCCCTATCCCTCGAGCTTGATGCCGGCGCTCTCGATCACCTGCTTCCAGCGCGCCCGCTCGCTGCGGATGGTCGCCGCGGCCTGTTCGGGCGTGTCGGTAGCGATCGGCTCCAGGCCTGTCTCCGCCATGCGCGCCACCACCTCGGGGTCGGACAGGGCGCGGTTGAAGCCGGCATTGATCGCCAGGATCACCTCCCGCGGGGTGCCGGCTGGCACGGCAATGTAGTTGTAGGGCGTCGCCTCATAGCCCGGCACCGTCTCGGCCACCGTCGGCACATCGGGCAGCAGCGGCGTCCGCCGGGCGGAGGTGACGGCCACCCGCAGCAGCTCGCCACCTTCGGTCAGGCGCAGCATGTCGGAAATCGTGCCGAAGCACATGTGTACCCGCCCGGCGAGCAATTCCGTCGAATAGTTGCCGAAGGTGCGGTAGGGCACGTGCATCATGCGGATGCCGGCCATGCTGTTCAGCAGCTCGCCCGAGAGGTGGTTGGAGGAACCGACCGAACCGCTGACGTAAACCAATTCGCCCGGCCGCCGCTTCGCCAGGGCAATCAGCCCGGCGACGTCGCGCACGCCCAGCGAGGGATGCACCACCAGCAGGTTCGGTGCCCGCATCACGCTGCCGGTGGCGACGAGGTCACGGTCCGGGTCGTATTGCAGGTTGGACATCAGCAGCGGGTTGATGATCTGCGTCGCCGGCGTGCCGTAGAACAGCGTGTAGCCATCCGGCGCGGAGCGGGCGACATGCACGGCGCCGATCGCCGTGGCGCCGCCCGGGCGGTTGTCCACCACCACCGGCTGGCCGAAGATCGGCCCCAATTTCTCCGCCAGCAACCGCCCGACGACATCCACCGAGCCGCCCGCACCAAAGGGAATGACCAGCCGGACCGGCCGTGCCGGCCAGGCCTGGGCGCGCGCGATGGCCGGCAGGAAAGGGGTGGTGGCGGCGGCCAGCAGCAGGCCGCGGCGCCGGGTTCCGGCAATGGTGGACGGCATGGTTTCCTCCCCTCGGTGGCCTTGCGGCCCTGATCGTTCCATGGCGCCGGCCAGGGTCGGGGCGCGGGAGCGCCGCTGTCAACCTGGCGGCGTCAGCGAGGGCGGCGCGGGGGCCCTATGCGCAAATCGCGGGACCGGGGCCTCGCCCTTCGCGGCTGTCGCTTGTATCCTTTCATATCACGGGACGGATCCGGGAACCGGCGGCCGCCAGGCCATGGCCGTCCGCATGCATGATGGACCAGGCATGATGCGGTTGGGCCGCCCGATGAAACTCCTGCTGCTCGCGCTCGGCGCGATGTTCGTGCAGCAGACCTTCGCCGCGCTCGGCCGCAACCTGCCGCCGGTCATCGCCCCGGCCATCATCAACGAATTGCAGTTGGATGCCGCCTGGGTCGGCATCTATGTCGGTCTGGGCGCCGCCTCGGCGCTCGCCTTCCAGCTCGGCTGCGGCAGCTTCATCATCCGTTACGGCGCCCTGCGCATGAGCCAGTTGGCGCTGGTCTTCCTGGCCGGTGGCCTGGCCGCCGCCTCCTTCGGGGCGCTCTGGCTCTTCGCCCTTTCGGCAATCATCGGCGGCGGCGGGGCGGCAATGTCCACCCCGGCCAGTTCGCATCTGCTCGGCCGCTATTCGCCGCCGCGCCTGGCGCCGCTGGTCTTTTCCCTGAAGCAGACCGCGGTGCCGGCCGGGCTGCTGCTGGCCGGCCTGCTGGGGCCGGCGCTGACCCATTGGCTGGGCTGGGCCGCCACCTTGCAGATCGGCGCCCTGGGCTGCCTGGTCTTCGCCCTGATGCTGCAGCCGCTGCGCAGGGAATTCGATGCCGACCGGGAGCCGACCCGCAGCTTCCATCTTTCCGACTTCGCCACCACGCTCACCTCGGTGCTGCGCACGAGGGACCTTCGCAACCTTTCCCTCGCCTGCTTCGCCTTCAACGGGCTGCAGACGGTCTTCACCTCCTACTTCATCATCTACCTCACCGCGCTGGACTACAGCCTGACCTCGGCCGGCTATGTCTTCTCGGTGGCCATGGTGGTGGCCGTGCCATGCCGCATCATCTGGGGCTGGCTGGGCAGCACCATCCTGGAACCGCGGGTGGTGATGGGCGGGCTGGCGCTGGGCATGGCAGCCTGCGCCCTGGTCACCGGCCTCTACGGCCCGCACTGGCCGGTGCTGCTGGTCGGCCTGGTGGCCAGCGCGCTCAGCGCCACGGCGATGTCCTGGCATGGCGTGCTGCTGGCCGAGACGGCACGGCTGGCGCCGGCCGGCGCCCGGGGCGCGGCGACCGGCGGCGTGCTCTCCTTCGGGCAGACCGGGGCGCTGCTGATGCCGCTGTTCTACGCCTTCATGCTCAGCCTCACCGGCAGCCACGGGCTGGGCTTCGTACTGTGTGGCCTGCCGGCGCTGGTGGTGGGCATCAGCCTGCTGCGGCCGACGGCCGAGCCGGCGGTGGCGGAATAATACCAGCGGCATGAACGTTCCGTTCATGCCGAGCACGCGGGACCCCGTCGCAGCAAGCTGCGATGGGAAGCCTCGAAT
>JAEWCI010000605.1 GCA_023390705.1 Pseudomonadota bacterium | reverse complement strand
GGCCTGGTAGGTCGGGTCGTCGCTGGCGATGCGCCCTTCCGCACCCGGGCGCCGCCCGCGCGCGCCCGGGCCGAGCATCGCCGCATGGGCGAAGCGCCGCTTGGCATGGCGCGCCTTGGGCCAGGGGTCGGGGAAGAGCAGGAACAGCCGGTCCAGCGAGGCTTCCGGCAACAGCCCGAGCAGGTGGCGCGCATCCTGCGGCCAGAGGCGGAGATTGGGCGGCAGCGGCGCCGTTGCCTCCCCCCCTTCCGGCACCAGGCGGGAGAGCAGGGAGCAGAGGCCGTTCTCGAATACCTCGGAGGCGATGTAGCCGACCTCCGGGTTCGCCGCGATCTGGGCCAGGGCGTGCTCGCCGCCGCCGAAGCCCACTTCCAGCCACAGCGCATTGGCCGGCACGGCGAAGGCGGCACGGGGATCGGCGGCCTGTTCCGGCGTCAGGCGCAGCCGAGGCAGGGTTTCGTCCAGCAGGCGCTGCTGGCGCGGCCGCAGCGGATGGCTGCGGCGGCGGCCATAGAGCCGGTCGGGGACGCCTTCGGCGAGTGGGGGGCGGTCAGCGGTCATCTCGGTATCCGGAAACGCGAAAGGGGGCGGCACGGGCCACCCCCCTCCCAGGCTCTCCCGCAATCTGCGGGAGAGGCAAGACAGGTCAGCGGTTGAAGGCGCGCTTCAATTCTTCCGCCAGGTCGGTCCGCTCCCAGGTGAAGGTACCCTTCTCCTCGTCCGGGGTGCGGCCGAAATGGCCGTAGGAGCTGGTGGGCACGTAGATCGGCCGGTTCAGGCGCAGATGCTCGCGGATGCCGCGGGGCGAGAGGTTGACCAGCCCGTCCACCACCTTGGCCAGCTTCGCCTCATCCACGTCGCGCCCGGTGCCGTGCAGGTCGAAATAGACCGAGAGCGGCTTGGAGACGCCGATGGCGTAGCTGACCTGGATGGTGCAGCGGTCCGCCAGCCCGGCGGCGACCACGTTCTTCGCCACGTAGCGCGCGGCATAGGCGGCGGAGCGGTCCACCTTGGTCGGGTCCTTGCCGCTGAAGGCGCCGCCGCCATGCGGGGCCGCACCGCCATAGGTATCCACGATAATCTTGCGCCCGGTCAGGCCGCAATCGCCGTCCGGCCCGCCGATGACGAATTTGCCGGTGGGGTTCACGTAGAACTCGTCGTCGCCGCACATCCAGCCCTTGGGCAGGGTGGTCTCGACCAGCGGGCGGAGCATGCGCTTGATCTCGGCCTGCTCCAGCCCCTCCACATGCTGGGTGGAAACGACGATGCTGGTGGCCTGCACCGGCCTGCCATCCACATAGCGCAGCGTCACCTGGCTCTTGGCGTCCGGCAGCAGCCCGCGCACGGAAGGGTCGTCGATGCGGCGCAGCTCGCTGATCCGGCGCAGGATGAGATGGGCGTAGTACAGCGGCGCCGGCATCAGTTCCGGCGTCTCGGTGCAGGCGTAGCCGAACATGATGCCCTGGTCGCCGGCGCCTTCATCCTTGTTGCCGGCGGCGTCCACGCCCTGGGCGATGTGCTCGGACTGGGCGTGCAGGTGGCATTCCACATGGGCGTTCTGCCAGTGGAAGCCTTCCTGCTCGTAGCCGATGTCGTGCACCGCCATGCGGGCCTTGTGCATCAGCAGCTCCGGCGTGATGTAACCGGGACCGCGCACCTCGCCGGCCAGGACGATGCGGTTGGTCGTGACCAGCGTCTCGCAGGCCACGCGGGCATAGGGGTCTGCCTCCAGGAAGGTGTCCAGCACGGTATCGCTGATGCGATCCGCCACCTTGTCCGGATGGCCCTCGGAGACGGATTCCGAGGTGAACAGGAATTCGCCCTTGTCGCGCATGGCGTGATTCGTCCTCTTGTCGCGCGGGGAACCGGCTTAGCCCCGGACCCGGAACTGCCGGCAGGGTCGAGCGCCTTCTGTTGCAATCAGAGGTTGGCGGATCGGCCGGACCCGGCCTGTTTTGCAGGCGCGAAGCAAGGGGTCAAGGCATGCTTGCCGTTGTCCGGCCTAGGCCATGCCAAGAACGTGCTTCATGTCGTAGAGACCGGGCGCCCGGCCCTGCAGCCAGAGCGCCGCCCGCACCGCCCCGGTGGCATAGACCCGCCGGTCGAAGCTGCGATGGGTCAGCGAGATGTGTTCGGAGCCGGCGGCGAAGATCAGCGTGTGCTCCCCCACCACCTGGCCGCCACGCAGCGCGGCGAAGCCGACGCTGCCGGTGCCGCGGGCGCCGGTATGGCCGTCCCGCCCGCTTTCCATCCCGGCGGCCTCCAGCGTGGTCCCCCGCCCGCGCGCCACCGCCCGGCCGAGGGCGATGGCGGTACCGGAAGGCGCGTCCACCTTCTGGCGGTGGTGCATCTCGACGATCTCGGCATCGTATTGTTCGGCCGGCAGGGCGGCCGCCATGCGCTCCGCCATGGCCAGGAAGAGGTTCACGCCCGGGGCGAAATTGGCCGCATAGACAATGGCCACCTGCCGCGCCGCCGCCGCCACCACCGCTTCCTGCGCGGCGGAAAGGCCCGAACTGCCCAGCACCAGGGGCTTGCCGGACGCCGCCGCGGCCCTGGCATGGACTTCCGCCGCGCTGGCATGGGTGAAGTCGATGACGATGTCGCTGGCGGCGAACAGGGCGGCAGGATCATCCCCGCGCCGGCTGCCGCCGGCCAGGACGGCGCCGGCCGCCGCTACCTCCTCGGCCAGCAACCCGCCCATTCGGCCGGTAATGCCGGCGATGCCGATGCGAAGGGACATGACGAAAAAACCCCCGAATGCGGCGCCGACAGTCGTCGGGCGGCCTTCGGGGGTCAAGAGCGGCGCCTCAGGCAGCGGTCAGGTCAGGCCAGGCGGTCCCAATAGGGTGGAACGCCGTAATAGTCATAGACACGCTGGCCCCAGTCCCGGTCGGACCAGTCAACATGCTCGTTGGCGGCGACGGTCGGCGCGCCTTCCAGCCGGGCACGGTCGAGGTCCACCACATAGCCGCCCAGGCGGGTGTCGTAGGTCAGCACCGACCAGGGCAAGGGGTGGTACCGTTCGCCGATGCCCAGGAAGCCGCCGAAGCTCATCACCGCGTAGGCGACCTTGCCGGAGATCTTGTCCAGCATTAGGTCCTCGATGGTGCCAAGGCGCTCGCCCTGGCGGTCGTAGACAGCAGTGCCGTTGACCTTGTCGGCAGCGATCAATTGCGCGGTCTCATCCCGCGGCACATCGCCGCCGGAGCCGGTCACGGGAGCATCGCCCATGGCCATGGAACTCTCCTTCAGGTGGGGAAGGGGGGGCGGGGGGGGGGGCGGGGGG
>JAEWCI010000521.1 GCA_023390705.1 Pseudomonadota bacterium | reverse complement strand
GCCCAGGGCGCAACGAGGGCCATGGGCGAGGCGCCCTGCGTCGCGCGGGCCTGGGCCGCCCGGATCGAACGGTCCAGCGTGGCGAAATTGGGCAGCGGCGCCATCGCCGTGCCGTGCCGGCGGTCCGGTGCCGCGGCTGCCCGCGCCATGGCTTCGGCGGCCGCCGGCGATGGCTGGGCCTGATGCCGCGGCATCCTGCTGCCGCGGTCCCCGTTGCGTGTCACCGCTTTTCGACGGCCGTCATCCATGGCTGCTGCACCGGTTGGCTGGGCGGATGCCCCAGCGCGTTTTCGGCCGAAGCGTACGCGGTTCGGCGTGGAACATGCGCCAAAAGCAAAGGTTGGCGAGTTTCACCGTGTCTATGCACGGCGGAACCCGTCTAGCCCGAACGGGCGTCCGGGGCGTTGCGTCAGATCAAGCTTGTTGCGCCTTGGGTCGCTGACTCGGGTCCTGCCCCCGGCCGCCAGGGGCGGTGGTGCGGCCGGTGGCCTGCCCCGCGCGGCCGGCCTGTTCGGCGGCGGAGACGCTGCGCAGCCCCTCCAGCGCCGTCCGGATCAGTTCGGCATCGCCGGTTTCGGCATGCACGACATAGGCTGGGTGGAGGAATTCCGGGGCGCCGGGCACCAGCGCAAGGCGGCCGGTTTCCAGGTGCGGCCGAACGGCGCTCATGCGGAAATACCCGGACCCGCCTGCCTCAAGGATATAGGCCAGGCCGAGTGGACCGAAGCCGGCATAAAGGGCCGGCTCCTCCTGGCCGGCTTGGTCCGGGCCGTTCGGGAAGGCGAATTCCGCCCCCCAGTCCACCTGCACCCGGCCCGGCGGCTCGCCCTCGGCGCCGGGCGGCGTGGTCACCAGGACGAGCCTTTCCTCGGCCAGGAGTTCGACCCGCAGCCCGGCCCGGTAGCGCGGCGCATACAGCACCGCCAGGTCGAGTATCCCCTCGGCGACCCGCTCCATCAGGTCCTCCGAGAGGCCGACATGCGCGCGCAGGGCGAGGTCCGGGGCCGCGTGGCGCATCCACAGCAGCCAGCGCAGCAGCAGCGGGTCCCACAGGCTGAGCTCGGCGCCCACCGCGAGCACCGCCCGCCGGCCCGGCGGCACCGCCACCTCCTGCCGCGCCCGTTCCCAGAGCTGCACGAGGGCCGGCGCATGGCGAAGGAATTGCTCGCCCGCGGGCGTCAGCGAGGCGCCGGTCTTGTTGCGCACGAAGAGCGGCCGGCGGAGCTGCTCCTCAAGCGAGCGGACCCGCGCGCTGACGGTTGTCTGGCTGATGTGCAGGCGCTCGGCGGCGCGGACGAAGCTGCCTGCGGAAACGATGGCAAGAAAGGTGCGGGCCAGCTCGATATCCACGGGGATCTCCGGTGCAAGCTCCAATATTCTTGCAGATATCCCCCAATGAATCTCGGTTGCATGTGGGTTGCCCTGCTCCAACATCCCTATGAGTAACCTCCCCGGTTGCCGATGGGCGGCCGGATGCGGATGGGCGCCGCCATGGCCGAGAGAGAGCCGACCGACCTGCTGGATCTCATGCTGGCGCTGCGGAACCGGCGTGAGGCCTTCGTCCTGGCCACAGTGGTGGAAACCGTGGGTTCCGCCTCGGCCAGGCCGGGCGCCAAGGCGCTGATCGGCCGCGACGGTGCCGTGCTGGCCGGCTGGGTCGGCGGCGGCTGTGCCGAATCCACCGTGCGCCAGGCGGCGCTGGAGAGCCTGCGCGAGGACCGGCCGCGGGTCATCGAACTCGACCTCGACGACGAGGTGCTCGGCACGGGCATGCCCTGCGGCGGGAGCATGCGCGTCTATGTCGAGCCGGTGCTGCCGCAGCCGACCCTCTGGGTCCTCGGCCATGGGCGGGTGGCGGAATGCCTGTGCCGCTTCGGCGCCACGCTCGGCTTCCGCGTCGTCGTCAACGACACGCCGGCGCCGGACCCGGCGCGGTACCCGGATGCCGCGGCGATCATCGGCGACGACTACGAGTACGAGCGGCTGACGCCGGTGGCCGAGGATGCCGTGGTGATCGCCACCCAGCACAAGGGCGACCACATCTCCGCGGTCCGCACGCTCCGCTCCCCCGCCGGCTACATCGCCGTGATCGCCAGCCGGAAACGGTCGCGCCTGGTGACGGAATTCCTCCGCGGCGAAGGCTTCGCGGAAGCGGACCTCGCGCGGCTGCGCGCACCGGCCGGGCTCGACCTGGGCGCGCGGACACCCGAGGAGATCGCGCTCTCGGTCGTGAGCGAGATCGTCATGCTGCGGCGGGGCGGCAGCGGGCGCCCGATGAGCGGCACCGCCGGCAGCCGCCGCGCCGGGCCGCCGCAGGAGCAGGCGGTAACGGGGACAAGGGAATTGGCGGAGGCACGGCCATGAGGAGGCTGCGGGCATGAACGACATGGAAGGGCCTGCGCGGCCGGCGATCGCCCCGCCGGAGGAGGACCCCAACGCGACCATCACCTGCAGCTCGCCGCCCTGCTTCATGCATGAGCTGGACCCCTCCTGGCTCGGCTATCTCGGGCGCGATGAACTCTCCGCCCTGCTCGGGGAGCTCCTCGCGGCGGAGTGGTCCGGCACCGTGCTGGAGACGGCCTGGCTGCGTGCCATGCTGCGGCGCCATCTCGCCCGGCTCGGCGCCGCGCCGCCGCCCGAGCCGCAATGTCCCGCCCCCGCCCGGTCGCCCCCTTCCGACGATGAAACCCATGCCGGCGGTCGCGACCGGCGGGAGCGGCTGGCGCGCCGGCTCCGCGCAGCCTTGCCCCGCCTCCATGACGACGCGCTGCGATCCGACCTCCGGGACCTCCTCGTCATCATGGAGCACGAGCTGGGGCGACCCCATGGCCCCTACCCGGCCTAGCCGATGCGAGGCTGGGAGGAGGTGCGGGCCTGGCGCAAGGCGCAGCGGGCCGCCCTGATCGAACGGCGGCTGTCCGTCGCGCGCGACGAGCGGCGACGCCGTGACGAGGCGATCACGGCCCGGCTCCGGCCATTGCTGCCGCCGCAGGCGGGGTTCCGGGCCATCGGCTTCTACTGGCCGTTCAAGGGCGAATACGACCCCCGGCCGCTGATGCGGTGGCTGCATGGCCAGGGGGTGCGGCTCCTGCTGCCGGTCGTGGTGGAGCGGGCGAAGCCGCTCGTCTTCCGGGAATGGTGGCCGGGCATCCGCATGGTGCCGGGCATCTGGGACATCCCCGTGCCCGCCGGGGGCGAGGCCGTCCTGCCCGATGCGCTGGTGGTGCCGCTGGTCGGCTTCGACGGAGGTTGCTACCGGCTCGGCCATGGCGGCGGCTACTACGACCGGACGCTGGCCGCCCTGCCGGAAAAGCCGCTGGCCATCGGCGTCGGCTTCGAGCCTTGCGCGCTGGAGACGATCCATCCGCAGCCGCACGACATCCCCATGGACCTGATCCTGACCGAGCGGCGGACCATCCGGGCCGGGGAGGCCATGGCAGAGGCAGCGGGCCCGCGGGACGGGCATGGGGAAAGGGAGAGACAATGAGCGGGAATGCCTTGCCGGCGGCGGAGCTGGAGAAGCTGGGCCGGGCGGTGCTCGGCACCGTGTCGGACGCCATCATCCATGCGGACAGCGAAGGCGTGATCCGCTTCTGGAACCCCGGCGCGGAGCGCCTGTTCGGCTTCACCGCCGAGGAGGCCCTGGGCCACTCCCTCGACATCATCATCCCGGAGCCGCAGCGCGCACGGCACTGGGCCGGGTACCGGAAGGTGATGGAAACCGGCGAGAGCCGCTACGGCCATGGCGACCTCCTCGCCGTGCCCGGGCTGCGCAAGGATGGCAGCCGCATCTCGATCGAATTCACCATCGTGCCCGTCCATGGGGAGGATGGCCGGATGGTCGGGATGACAGCGATCCTGCGCGACGTGACCCGCCGCTTCGAGGAGCTGCGGTCCCTGCGGCGCGAGATCGCCGCCCTGAAGGAGCGGCCGGTGGTGGCACAGAGCCAGGGGAGGCCGGAAGGAGCCTGAGCGCCCAGGCCCGGGACGCCGGATGGCGAGGCGCCGGCCATGCGCCGCGCCCGGCCGGAAGGATGCACGGCCTATGGCGGCTTGCGCGCATCCAGCGGAACGCGCAGGCCGCTGTTTGCAGGGCAGCTTCACCCTCCCGGACGTTCACGCCAGTCCGCGATCCGCCCTGGCAGGCTGCTGAAAATGGGCGAATGGGCGCTTTTCCGCCATGCGCGGACCGAAGCCCCCGGGCTTGACCCGAGGATGACCCGCGCATCTCCAACCCGCTGCATTTCCTGTCGTTGGGAGAGGGCTGGCGCCCGGCCATGACGGAAAGCGACGCGGCGGGGGCTTTTCGGCAGCCTGCCAGCACAGGCGGTGGCGGGCAGGGGCCGCCATGCCACGGCCGCCGGCCCCCCAGGGTTCGGGACGGCACCGGGCCGGAGGGGACGCGGCATCGCCGCCCGGCGGCGTCGCGGGCCGTGACATGAAGGAAGGGTGCATGTCCCTGCCCGGCCATCGCCTGCTCTTCGGGCTTGCCCTGGCGCAGGGCGCCCTCAGCCTCCTGGCCTGGACCGCGGCGGTGCCGGGCGGGGGGAACGCGTACTGGCATGCCCATGAGATGGTCTTCGGCCACGCGCTCGGGGTGGTCGGCGGCTTCCTGCTCACGCGCCTGTCCGGCCGGGTGCTGCTGGCGATCGCCGTCGCCTGGGTCGCGGCGCGCGCCGCCTATCTGTTGCCGGCCCTGCCCGCCCTGCTCCGGGCCGCGCTTTCCCTCGCGGCAAGCGCCGCCATCGTCCTGCCCGCGGCGCGCGCCTTCCTGCGCGGGGCGAAGCGGGCGGGAAGCCTGGTTTTCCCCGTCATGCTCCTTGGCTTCCTCGCGGCGGAGGCGCTGTTCCAGATCGGCGATCTCGGCCTTCTCCCGGGCGGGCCGGCAGCGGGGCTCCGCCTCGGCCTGGGGCTCCTGGTCCTGCTCATCGCGGCCATGGGCGGCCGCGTGGTGGGGGCCGCGGCTTCGGGCGCGGCGCAGCGCAGCGG
>JAEWCI010000489.1 GCA_023390705.1 Pseudomonadota bacterium | reverse complement strand
CCTATGTATGGGCGCATGGCCGCGCCGCCGGCGGGCAGGACAGCCGCGGCAGCCAGCCGCAGCCGCATGTGCGGGTCTTCAACAATGCCGGCTACGATGTGCTGCGCTTCGACCGCGACCCGGCGCGCGACGAGACCGACGACGCGGCGCGGTGGCTGCGCTCGGCGCTGACGGAATTGCGCCAGCAGGGCTATCGCCGGGTTGTGGTGGGCGGCCAGTCGCGGGGAGCGTGGAACGCGCTGCAGGCGCTGGAAGTGCCCGGGCTGGCGGATGCGGTGGTGGCGGTGGCGCCGGCGGCGCATGGCCCCACCGGCAGCCCGGCCTGGGCCTGGGCGCTGGACGACCTGCGCCGCGTGGTCGCCGCGGCCCACAGCCCCAGGACGCAGGTGGTGGTGGTGAATTTCGCCAACGACGAGTTCGACCCGGACCCGGTCCGCCGCGCCGCGATTTTCCGGGGCCTCACCGAACCCAAGGTGGGCGGGCTGCTCTTCCTCGACCGGCCGCCGGAGGTCAGCGGCCATGGCGGCGGCGCGGATGCCCGCTTCACCCTTCGCTATGGCGCCTGCCTGCTGGACTTCACCGAGGGCCGCGCCCGGCGCTGCGGCTGACCCACGCTCCCGCTGCTGCGGGGTTGCGCGACGTTTTTTCGTTACTTTATGGCTGAGGGCGCATAAGCTCCGGCCATGGACGCAATCGACCGAAATATCGCCATAGCGCTGCAATTGGACGGTAGCGCCGGCTTGGCCGAGCTTGCCAAGGTGGCGGGGCTTTCCGTCTCGGCCACGGCGGAACGGGTGAAGCGGCTTGAGGAGCGCGGCGTGATCCGCGGCTGGCGGGCCGATCTGGACCCCGCTGCGGTCGGCTGCCCCTTGCTTGTGCACGTGCTGGTGGCAGTCACCGCAGGGCCGGAGGATGCCGGCTTCCGCCAGGCCATGCTGCGGCAGGAAGCGGTGCTG
Organism: Pseudomonadota bacterium; assembly: GCA_023390705.1. Classification (GTDB taxonomy): domain Bacteria; phylum Pseudomonadota; class Alphaproteobacteria; order Acetobacterales; family Acetobacteraceae; genus JAEWCI01. Next base: position 2,705 of record JAEWCI010000489.1, on the reverse strand, counting down.
GAATGCCATGCCGTCACCGGGCGCTGGACCTACCTGCTGAAGCTGCGGCTGGCCGATCTGGCGGCGCTGGACGCCTTCCTCAATACCGAGCTGCGCCGCCTGCCCGGGGTGCAGCGGCTGGAGACGCTGCTGGCCATCGCCTCGGTGAAGGATACCTCCATCGTGCCGGTGGCAGCGACGGAGGAGGAGGAGTAGCACGCCCTGGCCTGCCGCAGGTGCCGCATACGGCCTGATGAGCGAGTCGCCGGGCCCGGCGGGGGCAGGGCATCGAACCGGCCCGCCGCCACTCCCATATGCCCCGCATCGGCAAGCCGAGGCAGGGAGACACAGCCATGAGGCGTATCGTCACCGGTCTGTTCAATAGCCGCCGCGAGGTGGACCTCGTGATCGAGCACCTGGTCCAGGAGTTCGGCATCCCCCGGGAGCGGGTGCAGGTTCATGCGCGCGATGCCGCTGATGGGTCGGAGACACGCTCGCCGCAGGACAGCGACCTCGATGCCGCGCCGACGGAGCCGGGCCTGCCGGACGACCTCGTTGCCGCGCATGCCGCGGAGTTGAGCCACGGTGGCATCCTGCTCGCCGCCTGGGTCGATGACGATCATCTGCAACATGCGCTGGAGGCCTACCGGGAATACGGCGCCATGAGCCCGACCGCCCATGCGGAGGCGCCCCGGGGCGGCTCGGGAAAGGCGGGTTAGGGGCCTGCTCCTGAACCTCGTGGGCCTTGCCCACGAACGGAAGGGAAAAGCAGGCCACTGCAAGCAACGGCCAGTGGCCTGGGAAGGAAGGCCGAAGGACGTCGGGGTCGGGATGCCGGCCGACTTTCCGCCCAGCGCGGCATGCAGCGTTGTCAGATCTCCTGCCGTGCTGGTCGCTTCGCCGGACCGGCATAAGCCCCGGTTGGGTAACGGCATTGTCATTTCGCCAATTGCCGAGCGCTCATTGTACACTTGAGTCGCGCAGAAACGCGCAGAACACAGCCTACTACGATGCGCCGCTCACCACCGATATCCGGCGCCACGCCTGACGCAACACATGCTCCCTTGCCGGAGCGACGCTTGCCGACACAGAGCGCGTCAAGTGCGGGTCGCCTTGCGAATCCGTGGCGGCGGCAGTCGCGCTCGATACCTGTGCAATTGTGCAGTAACGGCGGAAGTGGCGGATAGGACTTTCTGGTTCGGATTCGCTGCCGCAGCAGGCGAGGATGAACGAGAGATGGCAGTAGCTCTCATCATGGTCCTCGTGGCGTTGGGCTCGGTGGCCTTCCACCTGGTGAGCCCCTGGTGGTGGACGCCCATCGCCTCGAACTGGCAGTACATCGACGACACCATCACCATCACCTTCTGGATCACCGGCGTCGTCTTCGTCGTCGTTGTCCTGTTCATGGCCTACTGCATCTACCGCTTCCGGGCGAGGGAAGGGCACCGGGCGGCCTATGAGCCGGAGAACAAGAAGCTCGAACTCTGGCTCACCGGGCTGACGGCGCTCGGCGTCGCGGCCATGCTCGCGCCGGGCCTGTTCGTCTGGAACCACTTCGTCACCGTGCCGGCCGATGCGACCGAGATAGAGATCGTCGGCCAGCAATGGCGCTGGAGCTATCGCCTGCCCGGCCAGGACGGCCGGCTGGGTGCGGTCGAAGCGCGGCTCATCAATGCGGACAACCCGCTGGGCCTGGTGCCGGGCGACCCGGCCGGGCAGGACGATGTCGTCATAGAAGGGGACGACCTGCACCTGCCGATCGGCAGGCCGGTGAAGGTGCTGCTGCGCTCCATTGATGTGCTGCACGACTTCTACGTGCCGGAGTTCCGGGCAAAGATGGACATGATCCCGGGCTCGGTCACCTATTTCTGGTTCACGCCCACCCGCACCGGCACCTTCGACGTGCTCTGTGCCGAACTCTGTGGCACCGGGCATGCGGTGATGCGCGGCCGCGTCGTGGTGCAGACCGAAGCCGAACATCAGGTCTGGCTGCAGGGGCGGCGAACCTTCGCGCAGCTCTCGGAGCCGGCACGATGACCTGACGGGCCAGGACGGGCCACTAATCCGCGGAAGCGCCGCCGCGGGCATGTGAGGCAAAGGCGCAGGATGGGCCCCGACGGATAAGGGCTCATCGCCCAGGCAGGAGGAAGGCAGTCCGATGAGCGAAATCGCACACGGAGCCGACAGGGCGATCCCGGACGCCGAAGTGCCGGAAATGGAACTGCCCCACGCGCATTCCTGGCTGACGAAATACGTCTTCAGCCAGGACGCCAAGGTCATCGGCATCCAGTACTCCCTGACGGCGATCGCCATCGGCATGGTCGCGCTGGTGCTGTCCTGGCTGATGCGGCTGCAGCTCGGCTTCCCCGGCACCTTCTCCTTCATTGACCCGCAGGCGTACTACCAGTTCATCACCATGCACGGCATGATCATGGTGGTGTACCTGCTGACCGCGCTCTTCCTCGGCGGCTTCGGCAACTACCTCATCCCGCTGATGCTGGGCGCGCGGGACATGGTGTTCCCCTACGTCAACATGCTCAGCTACTGGGTCTATCTGCTGGCCGTACTGGTGCTGGTGGCGAGCTTCTTCGCCCCTGGCGGGCCGACCGGCGCCGGCTGGACGCTCTACCCGCCGCAGGCGATCCTGTCCGGCACGCCAGGGCAGGACTGGGGCATCGTCCTGATGCTCGTCTCGCTCTGCCTGTTCATCATCGGCTTCACCATGG
>JAEWCI010000485.1 GCA_023390705.1 Pseudomonadota bacterium | reverse complement strand
AGGTAGGTCTTGTACTCGATCAGCTTCTCGGTGCCGCGGTGCAGCAGGCCGATATGCGGATCGGCACGCTCCACCACCTCGCCTTTCATCTCCAGGATGAGGCGAAGCACGCCATGGGCCGCCGGGTGCTGTGGGCCGAAATTGATGGTGTGGCTATCCACCTCCACGGTGCGCGTCTCGTTGGACTCGCCGCTGGCCGAAGCGAAGGTGGTCGGGTCGGCCGCGGTCGCCAGCGGCCCGGCCTCGGAAGCCATGCTTGAGCTTCTGCTCATGGCTTGGGCCCCTCGATGCGGTTGAGATGCACCTTCTCGTCGCCCGGCAGCGTGGTCATCGCCTCCCAGGGAGAGAGGAAATCGAAATTGCGGAAATCCTGGGTGAGCTTCACCGGCTCATAGACCACCTGCTTGCGAGTCTCGTCGTAGCGGACCTCGACATAGCCGGTCAGCGGGAAATCCTTGCGCAGCGGATGGCCTTCGAAGCCGTAATCCGTCAGCAGCCGGCGCAGGTCGGTCTGCCCTTCGAAGACGATGCCGTACATGTCCCAGGCTTCGCGCTCATACCAGGTGGCATTCGGCCAGATGCCGACCACGCTCGGCACCGGCGCCTCGGCATCGGTCGCCACGATGACGCGGATGCGCTGGTTCAGCGTCAGGCTGAGCAGGTTGTAGACCACCTCGAAGCGCAGCGGCTTCTCCGGCCAGTCGGTGCCGCAGATGTCCATGCACTGCTCGAACAGGAAGGACTCGCCGTCGCGCAGCAATGTCATGGCCTGCAGCAGGCCCTCTCGGGCCACACGCAGCACCAGTTCCCGCCCATGCTCGAGCGTGATGTCCTGCACGGTGCCGCGCGGCAGCGCATCGCGCACCGACTCGCCCAGCATGATCAGCGGGTGGACGGGGGCCGCCTCGGCCACCGCGCCTTCAGCTTTGTCCTCAGCCACGCAGGATGGTCCCCGTCCGGCGGATCTTCTTCTGCAACTGCATGATGCCATAGACCAGCCCTTCGGCGGTCGGCGGGCAGCCGGGCACATAGACATCGACCGGCACGATGCGGTCGCAGCCGCGCACCACGCTGTAGCTGTAGTGGTAATAGCCACCGCCATTGGCGCAACTGCCCATGGAGATGACCCAGCGCGGCTCGCTCATCTGGTCATAGACCTTGCGCAGCGCGGGAGCCATCTTGTTGGTCAGCGTGCCGGCCACGATCATCACATCGGACTGGCGCGGCGACCCGCGCGGGATGATGCCGAAGCGGTCGAGGTCGTAGCGCGCCATATAGGCATGGATCATCGGGACCGCGCAGCAGGCCAGGCCGAAGGTCATCGGCCACAGGCTGCCGGTGCGCGCCCAGTTCACCACCTTGTCGATGTTGGCGACGACGAAGCCCTTGTCCTCGATCTCGCCGGTGATGCCCTTGATGACCGCGTCCTGGGCCGGCCCAGGCGGCAGATGTTCGCGGTTCCAGGCGATCGCGTCGGTATTGTTCGCGCTCACCATTCTACTCCCAGTCCAGGGCGCCCTTGCGCCATTCATAGACGAAGCCGACCGTCAGCACGGCCAGGAAGCCGATCATCGAAAAGAAGCCGACCCAGCCGATATCGCCCAGCGCCACCGCCCAGGGAAACAGGAAGGCCACTTCCAGGTCGAAGATGATGAACAGGATCGCAACCAGGTAGAAGCGGACGTCGAACCGCCGCCTTGTGTCGTCGAAGGGCTCGAAGCCGCATTCATAGGCCGAGAGCTTCTCGGGGTCCGGCTTCTGGCGCGCGAGCAGCATGCTGCCGCCCACCATGGCCAGGGCGATGCCCCCGGCGATCACCAGGAAAACCAGGATCGGGAAATATTCGGCCAGCAGCGGCTGGGTCATAGTTCTCTGCCCTTCCATGCACTCTGGCCGCGCGGGATTTCCGATCCGGCGCGGTCATGGCGCCTCGCGCCGCGGTGATGCCGCAGCGCAACGCGGCGGGACATTACTCGCGCGCCGCATACTCCGCCATAGGGGGAAAATCGCCTTCCTGCAGAAGAGATAAGGCTGCCGCGCTGGAACGAAAAGGGGACCGGAGCGGCAACAGCCCTGCCCGGCTACCCGGGGCAGGGCTGTTTCGCTGTGCGTCGCATGGCGCGAGTGACGGGGCTCGAACCCGCGACCTCCGGCGTGACAGGCCGGCGCTCTAACCGACTGAGCTACACCCGCTTGCGACGTGGCGGGCGATGTATGCCGCCGTGCGAAGAGTGTCAACCAGGTTCGGCCAGTTCTGATCGAGCTTCGCGCAGTTGATGCAATTTTCCCCGGACCGGTCAGCCGGCGACGCCGGGCCTGGGACCCGCCGGGCCGGAAGACGGTGTCGAGAAGCGCCAGGGCGGCGCTGAGGGTTGTAGCGGGACGACCCTCCAGCTGCCGGAACTGGCTGCCGGTGGTGGGCACTGACGGATTCGAACCGCCGGCATCCTCGGTGTAAACGAGGCGCTCTACCGCTGAGCTAAGTGCCCGCTCGGCGCAGGCTATGGCGCCGGCAGCGGAAAAGCAAAGGGGCCGGCGCCGGGGGCCCCCCGCCCGGGCCCCCCC
>JAEWCI010000341.1 GCA_023390705.1 Pseudomonadota bacterium | reverse complement strand
GCGGTACTGATGGCGGTGGCGGTCGCGCGCGGGGTCTGGCTGCGCTGGGCGCTGAAGGAAAGATTGCCGGTGGGCAGCAGCGCCTGGGCGGCAACCCGCAATTGCGCATCCGCCTGGCGTACCCGCGCGGCGGCGGCACGGATATCGCTGTTGCTGGCGATGGCGGCGGCCATCAGCTTGTCCAGTTCGGCCGAGCCGAAGCCGCGCCACCAGGAAGCGTCCGGCCATTGCGCCGCCTCCGGCGCCGGCTCCGCCCGCAGGCGGGAAGGCAGCAGCAAGCCAGAGGACGGGGCATCCGGGATCATGCCGCAGCCCGCCAGGAGGGCGGCCAGGGCAAGAGCAGGCCACGGCGCACCCCTTCCCGGGGGGCGGCAGCGGGTCGGCCCGGCGGTGCTGGCGCTTCGTATCTGCATCGGTCCCGCTTCCATATAGTCCCCCTGCGGTGGGTCGGGCACCATCTGTTACCATTCGCAAAACAAGTCGGCGGCGGGGTGACGCGCAGGGCAGCCCGTTGCAGGCGGCGGCCCCGGCCTTCACCCTGCCCGTAGCTGCGGCGGGCAGAGGCACGCTCATGGGTGATTTCGCCCCGTGGCGATCTGCTCTAGCCTGCCGGCAAAACCCGGAGGAATACGCCCATGGTCGCCTTCACCGTCACCCCGCTCGGCTATGCGCTGGGCGCCGAGGTCACCGGCCTCGACCTCGCCCAGCCGATGGACGAGGGCACCCGCGCCGCGCTGAACGAGGCCTGGCTGAAGCACCTGGTGCTGGTCTTCCCCAACCAGCCGCTGACGCCGGAACAGCTCATGGCGGTTTCCGCGAAATTCGGCACGCTGGACAACCACAGGAGCCAGGCGCCGGAGACGTTGCTGGAAGGCCACCCGGAAGTCCTGGTGGTGACCAACAAGCACCGGCTGGGCAAGCCTTCCGGCACCCGTAACACCGGCCGCAACTGGCATACCGACCTGCAGTACTCGCTGCGTCCGGCCAAGGGCGCGCTGCTGATGTGCCAGGAACGCCCGCCGGTCGGCGGCGACACCATGTGGGCCAACCTGACGCTGGCCTACGAAACCCTCAGCCCGAGGATGCAGGCCATCCTGGACGGGCTGGAGGCGGTGCACGACGTCTCCCTGACCAAGGGCATCATGGAACGCTCGCCGGAAGTGGTGCGCGAGATGAAGACGCGGAACCCGCCCGTGGTGCACCCCATGGTGCGGGTGCATCCGGAAACCGGGAAGAAGAGCCTGTTCGCCGGCGAGCGGGTCAGCCACATCATCGGCTTCACCGAGGAGGAGAGCCGGGCGCTGCTGGATTTCCTCAACGCCCACGCGACCTCGCCGGAATTCGTCTATCGCCATCGCTGGCGGGTGGGCGACATCGTGATGTGGGACAACCGCTGCACCTGCCATGTGGCGCTGCCGGATTTCGACCAGACCAAGCCAAGGCTGATGCTGCGCTGCTCCCTTCAGGGCGAGAGCGAGGGCCGCCTGGCCAAGCAGGCGCCGGCGGCGACGAAGGAAAGCATGATCCAGCAGGTTGCGGCGCTTTCGTAGAGCGTGACCGCTTGCGGCGGGATCGCCGGAAAGCGTGAATCGCGCGACGATACAGAAAGCCGGACCATGATCCGGCGCCAAGCCGTGACGCGCGGCCGCAAGAAGCCACGCGGTTGAGGGAGGAAAGAGGAATGCGCATCACCCGGCGCAGCGCCCTGGCGCTGCCCTTCGTCGCCGGCATCGGTGGCGCCCGGGCACAGAGTGGCTGGCCGAACCAGACAGTGCGGCTTGTCGTCTCCTATGTTGCGGGCGGCACCACCGACATCGTCGGCCGCATGGTGGCCGAGGCGCTGAGCGAACGTCTGCGCGGCGCTTCCGTGGTGGTGGAAAACCGGGCCGGCGGCGGCGGCGTGGTCGGCACCGAAAGCGTCATGCGGGCGGCGCCGGATGGCTACACCCTGCTGCTCTGCGCCAGCGCCCATGCCCTGTTCCCGGAGCTGAACCCCGGCCTGGGCTGGGACCCGGTGGCGGATTTCACCCCGATTGGCACCGTGGCGGCGACGCCCTACATGCTGATCGCCCATCCCGGCCTGCCGGCGCGCACGGTGCCGGAGCTGATCGCCCATGCGAAGGCCAATCCCGGGAAGCTGAATTTCGCCTCCACCGGCATCGGCACGGCGCAGCACCTTTCGGGGGAATTGCTGAAGCGCCAGGCGGGGATAGACATCGTCCACGTCCCCTACCGCGGCAGCGGCGCGGTGCGGGCGGACCTGCTGGCCGGGCGGATCAACTTCATGTTCGAGAACCTGGCCCTGACCCTGGCCATGACCCGCGGCGGGGAGGTGCGCGGCCTGGCCGTCACCAGCCCGGAGCGCAGCCCGCAGGCGCCGGAACTGCCGACCATGGCGGAGCTGGGCCTGCCCGAGATGCAGATCGAGGGCTGGTTCGGCCTGCTCGGCCCCCGCGGCCTGCCGGCGGAGCCGGTGCGGCTGCTGAACGCGGCGCTGAACGACTGGCTGGCCCAGCCCGCCACGGCGCAGCGGCTGGCCGGGCTGGGCGCCCGCAAGCTCGGCGGCCCGCCCGAGGCGCTGGCAACGCTGGTGCGCGCCGAGCGGGAGAAATGGGGCAAGGTGATCCGCGAGGCTGGCATCCGGGTGGAATAGCCGCCCGCAAGGCTGCCGGATTGACGACTTGCCCCGCCCACCCCAAGCATCGCCGGGAAGCATGATGTCCCGAGGGAACGAACTCATGGCCGAATGGCACCGCGTGGCCTCCGCCGACCAGTTGGAACTGGAAACCCCCTTCCCGCTGCGCGTCGGCGACCAGCAGATCTGCGTGGTGCGGCTGGAGGACGGCATCTTCGCCATCAACGATGTCTGCACCCATGAATACGCGCTGCTGTCGGACGGCTATTGCGAGGAAGGCAGGATCGAGTGCCCGCTGCACCAGGCCTGCTTCGACCTCCGCACCGGCAAGGCGCTGAACGAGCCGGCCGAGGTGGATGTGCAGACCTATCCGGTGAAGGTCGAGGACGGCACGGTCTTCGGGCAGGTCTGACGGGCGGCGCGGCCGAGCCGGGGCAAGGCCGCTGCCGCAGGCGGGGGCACGCAGCGCCCGCCTGCGGCAGGGTCGGACGGCGGCAGATGATCAGGGGCGCATCGGCGTTTGGCACTCAGCACAGT
>JAEWCI010000267.1 GCA_023390705.1 Pseudomonadota bacterium | reverse complement strand
GCACCGGCCTGGCCAGCCGTTCCGGCCGCGCAGCCGGTGGCACGGGACCGGTCCGTTCGCCCGTGTCGGGCGGCGGCACCGGATCCCGCGATGGCTGCGGCTGCTTCGGCTGGCTTCCTGCCGCCTCGCCCACCGCCGCCGCGATGAATCGCGCCGTCGCCAGGGTCAGCGCGACCTGGATGTAGAAAGGCCAGGTGAAGGCCTGGGTCAGGAAGCTGCCAGCCACGGCGAAACCGGCGAAGCCGGCCGGAAGCGCCCGTGCCATCGCCACCACAGCGGGAGGGATCCGGGCTCCGCCGGCGCGCCACACCTCCACCGAGGCGAGCGTCCGGAAGGCCAGGCGGAAGGCCCCGAAGACGAGGGCGAGGAAGATCCCGAAGCCAACGAAGCCGCCCTCGGCCAGCACCAGGAACCAGGTGCTGTGCACGGCCTTGGCCAGTCCACCCCAGTGTGGCGTGTAGATCCAGAAGTTATTCACGAAATTATCGATCCCGACGCCGAAGACCGGGTGCCGGAAAGCCATTGAGAGCGCGGCCTGCCAGGCGTCCAGCCGGCCCGCTGCGGAATCGTCGATGCCGCCTTCGCCGCGCGCAGCGTAGGGACGTTCGGAAACTCCGGCCACGGCGAAAAGGAGGAGCAGGCCCAGGCTCCCGATCAGGGCAAGGAGAGCCTTGGACCGGACGAAGCGCGCAGCGATCGTGCCGAGGACCGCTGCCACGCCAAGCAGTCCGCCACGGCTCTGCGTGCAGATGATGGCCCATAGCGCGGCGCCCACCCCGACCGCGCCAAGGGCGCGGTGCACACGTCTGATGCCCGGCGAGGTGAGCCAGGAGGCAGCGAAAGCCATCGGGAAGAGCAGCACGAGCGACAGGTCGTTCGGGTCGCCCAGCCGTGAGACGCTGCCCTGCTCCCGCCCGATCGACACCCGCGTGCCCTCGACCAGCGAGATCCCGCGCAGCCAGTTCGAGATCGCGACCGCGGAGACGAGGATGCCGGCCGTGATAATGATGGTGCCCGCGGTGGCGAATTGGCGCGGCGTGCGCGTCAGATAGGCCACGGCGAAGGTCATCACGATGACCTTGGAGTAGGTGTCGGTCCAGAAGGCGAGCGACGTCGCGCGGTCCGTCGAGAACGCGATCCCCACGGTCATGTGCAGCGCGAACACCGTCAGCAGGGTCAGCTCGCGGCGCCAGAACATCTCCAGGCGGCCGGTGGCGACATGGCAGGCAAGTGCCAGGATGCTCGCCGCGGCGAAGAGTTGGGGCAGCCGGAAGGGCCTGAGAATGGGAAGGACGTCGTTGATGGCGAAGAAGGCGAAGATGACGAAGCCCAGGCTCAGCTCGAACGGGAGCCGGAGCGCCAGCGCCACGCCGAGTGGGGCCGCGGCGAGACCGAGGGCGATGAACCACTCGCCGGTGGCCGCCCATGCCACCCCGATGATGGCGATCGCGGCGGCGACGACAATCCCCCCGGCAAGCCGAATGCGCGGCTCCGGGACCGCGCCGGAAGGGAGCGCCTCAGACACTGACGGCGCCCGATGGGTTGCTCGGGGGCGGAGCGCCACAGGAGCCGCCGCGCCAGTCGCTGCACCGTGCGTCCAGTATCTTCGGATCCGCTGTCTGGCGTCTGCGGAGGCGGCGGCGCACGAGGAACCCGAAGAGGCTGCGGCCGCGTGGCGCGTGACGTGCGATCCAGTCCAGGAGCAGTTGGTTCGCGAATTTCGGCAGTCCTTCGAAACCGGCGATGGAGACGATCTCCCCGATGGCGGCATCCTCAAGCCTGCAGAGTACCTGCGCCACACGCCTGTTCCAGGCTTGTCTCAGCCGGGACCAGCGCAGCGGCGATGTCTGCTGCATCGTCCAAGTCGCCCCCTTGAGCACGACGAGACGCGAAGGCATGCATGGACTGCCGACGGCATCCAGGTCGTGCAGGACGAAGGAGCCGATCAGCCGCCCGCTGTGCTGCAGCCCGATTGGCAGGCGGAGGCCGCGAGCGGCGAGCCGCTCGACGAACTCGCCGCGCAGCGCATAGGGCATGCAGTCCAGCAGGCCGCGTGGCTTGGTCCTGTGCCCACCATCCAGCATGGCGGCGCCCTGGTCCTGAGACGGGACCGCTGCCGCCGCGCTCGCCGCCGGCGACCGGCAGAGCGCCTTCGCGAGCTCGGCGAAGGCGCCGGGCTGCACGAGCACGCCGCCGTCCACGAAGAAATAGATCGTTGCCCGCGGCCGGAGCATGTGAACGAACTGGTTCCACGCATTGGCCGCGCATTCGAGGCGGATGCTGCAGATCCGCAGCGGCGCGATGATGTCTGCGGGCACAGCGCTGGCGAGCGCCTCGCGGACATTGTCCTCGGCGCCGATCAGGATGACCGTGATGGTGGCGCTGTGGCCCGTCATCGCAGCGTCCACGCTTCGGATGCAGGGCAGGAGAGCGCGCACATCACCACCGATCACAGTGGCGCTCCACTTGTCGTCACAAGTATTGGAGCGCTCATCCGTGCTCTGCATATCGGCCCCTTTCCCCATGATGCCGGCCGGGAGCGGGCCCCGCCTCGGCGGCTGGCCTGTCAGTGGTCCGCATGCAAGGCTGGAATCATGTCCCGGGCGGTGGCGAGCAAAGCCTGGTCCAGAATGTCGCGGAGGAGCCGCGCCTGCCCCCGAAGCCGGGTCGCATAGCGGAACCCGCCCAAGGCGATCCGCCGGCGCTCCTCATCGCTGTTCCAGAAATGGCTGAGGACACGGGCCAGGTCCTCCGCATCCTCGGCATTGAAGAACGCGGCGGCACGTGGCTCCTCGAACAGATCCTCAGCGCCGGGACCGCGGGAGATCAGCACGCATCGGCGCAGCGCCATCGCGCAGAGACAGGCGCTGATGCCGGTCGAGGCGATGTCCCAGCGGAAGCGCGGCAGGCAGACGATCCGGGCCTCTTCGAAATGCCGAAGATAGGTAGCCTCCTTCCCGTCCGAGTGGAATTCGATCCGGAGCGAGGGCGGCACGCCCCTGGTGTACCAAGCCAGCGCGCCCAGCCGCTCTCGCATCGCACCCGGCAGCAGCAGGACTGCGGGAACACCCGAGCGCCGGACTGCCTCGACGAAGGTCGCATGATCCCGAAGGGTAGCTCCCGCGCAGAGGACATGGCTCCCCTCGCCGATCCGCGCGGCGCGCTTGCTGAGGAATTCCCAGGAATTCACCTTGAAGGGGACGTGGCGCAGGCGGTCGCCCGGCAGCCGGTAGACGCGGCGGTAGTCCTCCCTGTTCCTGAAGTAGAGCACGAACAGGTCAACCTGCCGGAGCAGCGCCGACTTGAGCGCCATGGCGCAGCGGTCGCGGAAGGAGAAGGGCGGGCGCAGCAGGACGTCCACACTGACAAGCTTGCAGCGCCGAAGCCCACACGGCGCGATCAGCGCGTAGAAGGCACAGCAGAAGAGGAGCCGCCTGTGGTCAATGTTGAGAATGAGGCAGTCGGCCCGCCGCAGCGCGCGCCAGGCCAGCCTCAGGCAGGCGCCGAGGCTCTCGTCGCTTCCGACATGCTCGACGACGATATCGGAGCGGGCGCGCACGAGCTCCGCCATGCCCTCGAAATTCGAGAGTATCCTGACCGGGCCGCTGGCTCCCTTCGCAGCTCCCGCCCGGGGCAGCGTTCCGACCGGGCCGGACGGCCGCCGGCCAGGGCTGTCTCGCAGCGGCGGTGCGTCGGGCGTCATGACATACCGTCTCCTGTAGTTTAGACAACCGAAGCAATCGGTGCGCCAGAAGCAGCGGCGGGCTCGTCCGCGGGCACCGACCCGTCCTAGCGGGCCGGGATCTGCAGGGAGCGGGCCAGATCCGCCAGCCGCCGGCGCAGCGGTCCCGCCGCCACTTGCATTGCGTTTTGCTTGCCCCAGCGCCCGGGAATCTTCTCGTGCAACTCGAGGAGGAGCCGCCGCGCCCGACGCTGCGTCTGCGCGGCCTGCTCCAGCCAGAGCATCCAGCGCAGGTCGGTGATGCCACGGGCCATGCGCAGCAGGGCGAAGTCCACGTCCGGCACGGGCGCGCAAAGCTGCGGCTGCACGGGCAGGTACTGGTAGTCGGGCTCCCGCCCGTCCGTGGGGTCGAAGGGATCGGCCGTCGTCGCCCGCCCATGCCATTGCAGGTAGCCGGCGGCGGCGCTGCGCCACAGGAAGAAGCCCGCTGCGAGTTCGACGTCGGGCATGTTGTAGAGCCAGGGCGTGATGCCGGCACGGCGCAGCGCGGCGGTTTCGGTGGCCGAGACGCCGTAGCCCGCGTTCAGCAGGACGACGTCGAAGAGATGCGCGAGCCGCCGGTCCTCCTCCTGGTTCAGGTGCCCCGCGACCAGGGCGCCCGGGGCGGCGGCGCGTACCGCGTCGCGGATGCGCGCCAGGTCCTGCTGCGCCGATCCGGGATTTCCGGGCTCGTCGGCGATGCTCCAGACCGGCCGCGGCCCTCCAACGCGCGCAAGCGCGGCATCGGCCTCGCGGATCGCGGGGCCCAACGCCTCGAAGCCACCTTCCGAGAGGATCTGCGGCACCGGCGTGTAGGCGAGCAGGGGGAAGGTGAAGCCGGTCCGCTGCGCCGTGGCCAACTGGTTGGCCAGCGCGCGGGCGTCATCCGGCCGGGGGGCCGTCAGCGGCGGGGCCAGGCCGGTCAGGCCCAGCCGGCGCAGGAAGTGCAGGTCGCACGCCATGGCCTGCGTGCGATGCTGGTCGAGCTGGGGGAACCAGTACATGTAGGCGGGATTCTCGTGGTAGATCCCGATCGGGCGGTCCACCGGCGGCAGCACGGCGGGCGCCACCTCTACCGCCAGGGCCTGGGCAACGGACCGGCCCCGGCTTTCCACCGTGATCGTGCCGGTGTAGAGGCCGGGCGATGCGTCCTGCGGCACCTGCAGGAACAGGTTGAGGCGGCGCGGGATGTCGCGCCGCAGGCTGACCCGTTCGAGATCGCCGCGCAGGTGGTCGGCCGAGAGGAAGAGCGCCTCGCCGCGCGCCGCAAAGCGCCAGTGGCCCCAGCGCAGTACGGTCGGCAAGGCCCGCCCGCCGAGCGAGGGCGGCGACAAGGTGAGCTTCGGCGCAGGATCGTCCTCGGCCGCGGCCACCATCACGTCCAGCCAGGCGACTCCTCCGGCGG
>JAEWCI010000492.1 GCA_023390705.1 Pseudomonadota bacterium | reverse complement strand
TCGAGCCGATCGGCAACATCCCACCCGCCGAAGCCGAGGCGCGCTACTATGCCAGCCAGCAGGAGGTTGCGCTGGCAGCCTGACTCAAACTCCCCAGCCTCCGGCAAACCCGGGGCGGTTCACGCTGGCGCCTTCCAGACCCTGCGGGATATGGCCGGCTTTGAACCAGACGTGACCGCCTACACTGTGCGGCATACGGTGGCGACGGAGCTGATGGCCCGCGGCGTCCCCGAGCTGGAGATTGCCGCGATCATGGGTCACCGGATGCCGAACAGTCGGACGACGGGGAGATACCTGCATGTAGCGCCGGAACGGCTCGCCAGCGCCCGCAAGGCCCTGGATGACCTCGCAAACGACATCGCCCGGGCGGCAACCCGGGCGATGGAACCAGACAACATGCGTGCTAGTTGCGTGCTAGTGTCTAGGCAGTCGGGCGGCAACCCGACCGCTAAGCCTTTGAACGATGGAGCGGGCGAAGGGATTCGAACCCTCGACCCCAACCTTGGCAAGGTTGTGCTCTACCCCTGAGCTACGCCCGCGCTCCGTCGTGGGCGGGGCTTCTACCATGTGTCGCCGGGATTGCAAGCACCCCTGCCGTCGGTCTTATTGCTTTCGCAAACGCCATGGGAAGCCGGCGGTCCCGTGCCTTGCCGCTCGCCAGGGCCGGCGGCACGACACCCATCGCGGATTTCCGAGCGAAGGATCAGGACATGCATGCCCGAAACGCCCGATAGCCTGCTCGCCCGCCTCGTCGCGATGGGCATCGAAGCCCGCACCACGCGCCACCCGCCCGTATTCACCGTGGCGGAAAGCCAGGCGCTGCGTGGCCAGCTGCCCGGCGGGCATTCCAAGAACCTGTTCCTCAAGCCGAAATCCGGCCCCTTCCTGCTGGCGGTGCTGGAGGAGGAGCGCCAGGTTTCGGTCAATGCCCTCGGGCGCGCCGCCGGTGCCGGCCGCGTCTCCTTCGGCTCGGCGGAGGAGTTGATGGCGCAGCTCGGGGTTGCGCCGGGCGCCGTTACCCCCTTCGGCCTGGTCAACGCCGCACCGGGCGAGGTCCGCGTGATGTTCGACCGGCATCTGATGACCGGTTTCGAATGGGTCAATTTCCACCCGCTCCGCAACGATGCCACCACCAGCATCCGGCCGGCCGACCTGTTGCGTTTCCTGGAAGCCCTCGGCCACCAGCCGGAACTGCTGGACCTGGACAGCCCTGCCTGAACCGGGGCTCTGGCCAAAAGCGCAGCGCCCCGCTTGCCTAGCGGCGCGGATCGCGCATCTATCGGGCAAGCAGTGTGCCGCAGCGGCAGGCAAAGGGCCGGCCGCGCCCCCTTCTGGCCGGCCCGGCGCCGCGCAGGAAACAGGAACCGCCCGCATGGAAGTGCTCTTCGACCCGAATCGCCAAGCCAACCAGGGCCCCGCCGCCAGCGGCCCCGACCCGGTCCAGGACGGCGACCAGAAGACCTTCATGCAGGATGTGATCGAGGCCAGCCGCCAGGTCCCCATCCTGGTGGATTTCTGGGCAACCTGGTGCGGCCCCTGCAAGCAGTTGACGCCGGCGCTGGAAAAGGTGGTGCGCGGCGCCGGCGGCCGGGTGCGGCTGGTCAAGATCGATATCGACAAGAACCAGGCCCTGGTCCGGCAACTCACCCAGATGGGCCTGCCGCTGCAGTCGGTGCCGACGGTGGTGGCCTTCTGGCAGGGCCAGATCGCCGACCTCTTCCAGGGTGCCCTGCCGGAATCCGGCGTGAAGAAATTTGTCGAGGGCCTGCTGAAGATCGCCGGCGGCCAGATGCCCACCGCCGACCTGCTGGCAGAGGCCAAGGCTGCCGCCGAACAGGGCGACCACCAGGCGGCGCTGCAGATCTTCGGCGCCCTGGCCCAGCAGGAGCCGGAGAATGCCGAAGCCTTCGCCGGGGTCGCCCGCAGCCTCATGGCCCTGGGCCAGGAGGAACAGGCGCAGCAGGTCCTCGCCAACCTGCCGCCCAAGCTGAAGGACCATGCCGAGATCGCCTCGGTCCGCAGCGCCCTGGAACTGGCCGCCGAAGGCCGCAAGGCGCGGGAGAAATTCGGCGAATTCGAAGCCCGGCTGGCCGCCGACCCCAACGACCACGCGGCGCGAATCGACCTCGCCGTGGCGCTCAACGCCGCCGGGGATCGCCCGGCCGCGGCTGAGGCGCTGCTGGAGGCCATCCGGCGCGACCGTGCCTGGAACGATGAGGCAGCCCGCAAGCAATTGCTGAAATTCTTCGAGGCATGGGGCTTCGACGACCCCGCCACCCAGGCGGCGCGGCGCAGGCTGTCTTCCCTGCTGTTCCGGTAGCACGGCGTTTCGTGGCCGCCTTCCACCCCAGCTTCGAGGCCCTGCCGGAGGCGATTCCGGTATTCCCGCTTCCGGGCGCGCTGCTGCTGCCACGCGGGCGGCTGCCCCTGAACATCTTCGAACCGCGCTACCTCAACATGGTGGAGGATGCGCTGGGGGCAGGGCGGATGTTCGGCATGATCCAGCCGGAACCGGGCGCGAAGCGGGGGGAAACGGGGCCGGGCCTCTACCGGGTCGGTTGCCTCGGCCGGCTGTCCTCCTTCGCCGAGACGGAGGATGGCCGCTTCCTCATCACCCTGACCGGGGTGATCCGCTTCCGGGTGGCGGAGGAACTGGCGATGGGCCGGCTGTATCGCCGGGTGCGGCCGGACTATGCCCCGTACCGCGAGGATCTCGACCTGGCGAGCGAGCCCAGGGGCATTGACAGGGCGGGGCTGCTGGCGGCGCTGCGGCCCTATTTCCAGGCCCGCGGCATCGAGGCGAATTGGGAGGCGGTGGAGCAGAGCCCGGACGGGATGCTGGTCACCACCCTCGCCATGCTCTGCCCCTTCGAGCCGCGCGAGAAGCAGGCGTTGCTGGAAGCCGCGACGCCGGCCGACCGGGCCGCCATGCTGGTGACGCTGCTGCAGATGGGCGCGCATGCCGGTCCGCATGCCAACCCGCCGCCCGGCCAGCGGCCAAGTTAGAGGAATTGGAGCGATGAGCGAGCCCGGCGAGGCGATGAGCGAACCGATGGGCGGCGCGGTGGACCCGCGACTGCTGGAGATCCTGGTCTGCCCGATCACCAAGGGCAGGCTGCGCTACGACCGCGCCCGCGGCGAACTGGTCAGCGAGCAGGCCCGTCTGGCCTATCCGATCCGCGACGGCATTCCCATCATGCTGCCCGATGAGGCCCGCCGCCTGGACGACTGAGTGCCGCATCATGCCGATGCCCACCGAAATCCGCCTCAAGCGCGCCAAAAAGCGGCTGGAACTGGCCTTCGACGATGGCAGCCGCTTCAGCCTGCCGGCGGAATACCTGCGGGTGGAAAGCCCCTCGGCCGAGGTGCAGGGCCATGGCCCGGGGCAGAAGGTGACGGTCAGCGGCCGGCGGGAGGTGGGCATCCTGCGGGTGGAGCCCGTCGGGCAGTACGCCGTGCGCCTGGTCTTCGACGACCTGCATGATTCCGGCATCTACAGTTGGGACTACCTGCACCGCCTGGGGCGGGAGCAGGCCGAACGCTGGGCCGCCTACGAAGCCGAACTGGCTGCCAAGGGCCTGAGCCGCGACCCGCCCCGCCGCCCGACGCGCCGGGGCTGAATCAGCCCAGCTTCGAGCCGATGGTGTGGATGATGTCATGCCCTATCTTGATGCCGCGCCGCACGGTTTCGAAGGAGCGGACGAACTCGTAACATATCGCCGCCGCCAGCACTGTGGCCAGGGCGGGCGACCGCCGTTCGAATGCCTCCGCCCAGCGCCAGGTCGCTGCCGGCAGCGGCAGCCGCATCATCAGGACCACCGGCAGCACGCCCAGTATGGCTCCGGCCACCAGGTCGGACAGCCAGTGGAAGCCGAAATAAAGTCGCGGAAAGCAGATGCCCGCCACGCTCCAGGCGGCGGCAACCAGCCCCAGGGCGCGGGAGCGGTGCCAGATGATGGTGGTCAGCGCGAAGGCCAGCACCGCATGGTCCGAGGGGAATGAAGTGGTGATATTGTCTTCCCAGCCGCTCTCGTAGGGCGGGAAGGGGTAGTCCGGCTGGGCGAAGCGCGGCCGCAGCCGGTTGACTGTTTCCTGCAGCAGCAAGTCCAGCGCCAGGGCGAGCACCAGGCCAAGCAGGCCACGGATCACGAAGGGCATCCGGCTGCCCAGGCGGTTGTCCGGGTGAAGCCAGACGTAAAGCGTCAGCCCGACCGGCAGCCACATCTTCAGCAGGTCGATGGTGACCAGCATGCGCATGGCCCATTCGAAGCCGAGGGAGCCGCCGCCTAATGCGGTTGCGGCGCGCTGTGCCGCGAGGTCGATCGCTATCAGCCACGTATTGTCGAACATTCTCCCATGAAAATTCCATGACAGTTCTGCGGCAACACACCTTCCGGTGGGCTGCCGGCCGAATTGCACCGGCGCTCGACCCGTTGCGCGAACCAGAGGTCGGGCAGCCTGCGGGTCGTTCTCCGCCGCCTGCCGGCCAGGCCCGACCGCCGCAGGGCGGAAACGCCCGGAGGCGTGCATCTGCCCGCCATGCACAGGATCGGAGCATCCTCCCGCTGCACAGCCAGCGTGAGGATGCTCCGGAGCGGATCGCGGACGGGCGTGAACGCCCGGGAGCG
>JAEWCI010000247.1 GCA_023390705.1 Pseudomonadota bacterium | reverse complement strand
CTGCGCGGCCTGGTGCAGCCGGTGGTGAAGCTCGGCATGGGCTGGTGGCCGGACCCCTTCGCCGCTTCCCTGCTCGGCTACCTGGTTTCCGGCGTGGTGCTGCTCGGGGCGGGATATAGCGCCGGTCTGCGGCCCCTGGGGCGTCCCGGACGGGGCTGGGCCTGGTTCGCGGCGGTCGGGCTGTGCAACGGGCTGGCGGTGCTGGCCATGTATGCGGCGCTGGCGCGCGGCCCGGTGGCCGTGGTGGCGCCGCTGATCGCCTGCCATCCGGTACTGACCCTGGCGCTCAGCGCGCCGCTGCTCGGGCCCAAGGCGCTTTCCCGGCGGCTTGTGGCGGGCGTGGGGCTGACGGTGCTGGGAGTCGTCCTGCTGCTTGGGCTCTGAAGCACGGACCGGTGGGCCGGACGCGGCAGGGCCAGGGGGCGAGAGGCCAGGCCGCGGGCCGAACGCAAAAGGGCCGGGCACCAGGCCCGGCCCTTCGCTGCGGCGGAAGCCGAAGCCTACTTCATGGCCTTCTGCAGGTTCTCGTCCAGCTTGGCCAGGAAGGCCTGGGTGTTCAGCCAGGGCTGGTCCTTGCCGATGAGGATGGCGAGGTCCTTGGTCATGTGGCCGCTCTCGACCGTCTCGATGCAGACCTTCTCCAGCGCCTCGGCGAAGGCCACCACGTCCGGGGTGCCGTCGAACCGGCCACGATAGGCCAGGCCGCGGGTCCAGGCGAAGATCGAGGCGATCGGGTTGGTGCTGGTCTCGCGGCCCTTCTGGTGCTCGCGGTAGTGGCGGGTGACGGTACCGTGTGCTGCCTCGCTCTCCACCGTCTGGCCATCCGGGGAGAGCAGCACCGAGGTCATCAGGCCGAGGCTGCCGAAGCCCTGGGCCACGATGTCGGACTGCACGTCGCCGTCATAGTTCTTGCAGGCCCAGACATAGCCGCCTTCCCACTTCAGGGCGCAGGCCACCATGTCGTCGATCAGCCGGTCCTCGTAGGTCAGGCCGGCGGCCTTGAACCTGTCGGCGAACTCGGTGTCGAAGACGCGGCGGAAGATGTCCTTGAACTCGCCGTCATAGGCCTTGAGGATGGTGTTCTTGTGGCTGAGGTACACCGGGTAGTTGCGGGCCAGGCCGTAGTTCAGGCAGGCGCGGGCGAAGCCCTCGATGCTGGCGCGGGTGTTGTGCATGCCCATCAGCACGCCGCCGCCGGCCGGGAAGTTGGTGACTTCCAGGGTGATCGGCTCGCCGCCGGCGGCCGGGGTCCAGGTGAGGGTGGCCTTGCCGGCGCCGGGGATCTTGGTCTCGGCGGCGCGGTAGATGTCGCCATAGGCATGGCGGCCGACCACGATGGGCTTGTTCCAGTGCGGCACCAGGCGCGGCACGTTGCGGCAGATGATCGGCTCGCGGAAGATGGTGCCGTCGAGGATGTTGCGGATGGTCCCGTTGGGGGACTTCCACATCTTCTTCAGGCCGAATTCCTTAACCCGCGCCTCGTCCGGGGTGATGGTGGCGCACTTCACGCCGACGCCGTACTGCTTGGTGGCGTTGGCGGCGTCCACCGTGATCTGGTCGTCCGTCTCGTCGCGCTTCTGGATCCCGAGGTCGTAGTATTTCAGGTCGATGTCCAGATAGGGCAGGATCAGCTTGTCCTTGATGAACCCCCAGATGATGCGGGTCATCTCATCCCCGTCCATCTCGACGACGGGGGTCTTAACCTTGATCTTGGCCATCATGTCCTCGGGGTCGTCAGGCGGCCACGGCTGGGCCCGCCGGGCTGGTTGGTTTGCAAAATCCGGTGTTCAGTTTGTCAAAGATACACTCGGCCCCCGCCGGGGCAAGCCCGTCGCCCGGGCAGGATTTCTTGGCGTTGCGATACACGTCATGGTAGAAGGCGCAGCCGGCTTTCTCGCGCGTGGCCGGTTCTGTCCAAGAGGGCGCCATGCCACGCTTGAGCCCGGATTCGGTTCCATTCGCCTGGGTCGCTGGCCGCCGGTCTTCTGCTGGCCGCGCTGCTCCACGCCATACCGGCCGCCCTGTCGGCGCGGGACCGCGCGGCGGCGAAGGAACGGCAGCGGCAACCGGCCGGGGAGCGGGCGGATCAAGGATCCCTGGACCGTGCTGAAGGATGATGGGCTTCCGCTGACCTGCCGGCACTTGGCCGAGCGGGCAGCGCAGGACCTGCCCGCCATGGCGCAGGGGCAGGGGTTGGCCTCGCTCTGCGCCGAGGAGCTTTGCAAGCGCCTGCCGCTGTTGCGGGATGCCGCCCTGGCGGGCAATGCCGCGGCGGCGCGGATGGAGGCTCATGCCATGCGCGGCGTGGCGGCTAATTTCGGCCTGCGCGATTTCGCCGAGTCGCTGCGCTGCGTGGAAGAAGCCGCCCGGGAGGGCGACGGCGACCGGCTGCGGGCCGCGATGCAAGGGCTGCCGGCGCAGCTCGAAACTGCGCTGACCCTGCTGCCTCCCCTGGTGGCATAGGCCAGATCGCCGGCGGACCCGACCGCCCGGATGGCTGCACCGGCCCGACGAAAAATCGTTTGTAGCGGATTGCCTTCAGCTCCGAACGCAATCCGCTGCGGGACGAAGCCGGCCGTTTTCCGCCTCCGGTGGCCTTCGCAAGCAAGCCGATCGGTGACACCTTGCGGCGTTCCGTCACTTCGGGAGGACCGCACAATGCTCGCCCCAGGGCGCCCCAAGCCGAAACCGACGCCGGAAACCCGGCATTTCTGGGAAGGCTGCAAGGCCGGCAAGCTGCTGCTGCAGCGTTGCGGCGATACCGGCAAGGCGTATTTCCCGCCGCGCCCCTTCAGCCCCTATACCGGCACCCGCAACGTCGAGGTG
Organism: Pseudomonadota bacterium; assembly: GCA_023390705.1. Taxonomy (GTDB): domain Bacteria; phylum Pseudomonadota; class Alphaproteobacteria; order Acetobacterales; family Acetobacteraceae; genus JAEWCI01. Next base: position 5,194 of record JAEWCI010000247.1, on the reverse strand, counting down.
TTCGAGGCCAGCGGCCGCGCCACGCTGCACAGCTATGTCATCCATCATCGCCCGGTGCCGGGCTTCACGCCGCCCTACGCCATCGCCGTGGTGGAGCTGGAGGAAGGCCCGCGGATGATGACCAACATCGTCGATTGCCCGCAGACCCCCGAGGCGCTGGTGCTCGACATGAAGCTGGAGGTCGCCTTCACGCCGATGGACGACGACATCACCCTGCCCCTGTTCCGTCCCGCGAAGGAGGGCAAGTGATGTACCAGCCCGGTTCCGTCGCCGTCGTCGGCGCCGCCGAATCGACGAAGATCGGTGTCGTCCCCGAGATGTCGCAGCTCATGCTGCATGCCGATGCGGCGCTGAACGCCATGGCCGAGTGTGGCCTGAAGCCTTCGGACATCGACGGCGTGGCCTGCGTCAGCCAGATGCAGCCGCAGCAGATCGCCCACTATCTCGGCATCACGCCGAAATGGGTGGACGGCACCGCGGTGGGCGGCTGCTCCTTCATGATCCATGTGCGGCACGCCGCCGCGGCCATTGCCGCCGGCTATTGCAAGACTGTGCTGATCACCCATGGCGAGAGCGGCAAGTCCCGCGTCGGCGCCAACCCCCGCCCGGCCGAGCCGGAGAGCCTGAACGGCCAGTTCGAGGCGCCCTACGGTCCCTTCGGCCCACCGACCCTCTTCCCCATCCCCGTGCTACGCTACATGAAGGCGACCGGCACGACGCATGAGGACCTGGCGATGGTCTCCGTGGTGCAGCGCGAATGGGCGGCGAAGAACCCGCGCGCCATGTTCCGCGACCCCATCACGGTGGACGACGTGCTGAACAGCCGCATGATCGCCTACCCCTTCCGCATCCTGGAATGCTGCCTGGTGACGGATGGCGGCGGCGCGCTGATCCTGACCAGCGCCGACCGGGCGAAGGACTTCCCCACCAGGCCCGTGTACATCCTGGGCAGCGGCGAGAGCGTGGAGACCACCATGGTCTCCCAGATGAAGGACTTCACCTCCTCCTCCGCCTTCCGCGTGGCCGGGCCGACCGCCATGCAGATGGCCGGCATCTCACATGGCGACGTGGATCACCTGATGATCTACGACGCCTTCGCGCATCTGCCGCTGTACGGGCTGGAGGATCTCGGCTTCTGCAAGCGCGGGGAGGCCAAGGACTTCATCCGCGAGGGCAATACCCGCCCTGGCGGCAAGCTGCCGCTGAACACCAATGGCGGCGGCCTGTCCTACACCCATACCGGCATGTACGGCATGTTCGCCCTGCAGGAAAGCGTGCGGCAGATGCGCGGCACCGCGCCGGCCCAGGTGGAAGGCGCGAAGATCAGCGTGTGCCACGGCGTTGGCGGGATGTTCTCCGCCAGCGGCACGATCGTCTTCAGCAACCAGCGCCCCTAGAGCGGATCGCGGGCGGGCGTGACAGCCCGGGACCCTGAATTCGCTCCAGAAACAATCGCCTACAGCGGGCTGGCGTTCAGTTCTGAACACCGGCTCGCTGTAGAGCCGATGGCGGCGCGGTGCTTGCGCCCGCGCCGCCACGGTCCAACTTCCCTGCCGAACAGGAGGAGAGCTTCCCATGCTGATGCGCGGTGCGGCCATGGCGCTGGGCGCCCCCATTCTCGGCCTCGGCGCGGCCTTCGTCGCCGGTGCCACCGCCGGCTTCGGCCTGGGCGTGGCGACGGTCGGCGCGGCGTGCCTGGCGCGGCGCGCCATGAGGCACCGCCGCGACTGGCATGACCCCATCCCGGCCGAGGCAGGTCCTGTCGGTCCGCAGCCCGGCGACGACGAGCCGCATCCGGGCCTCAACCCGGCCTGATCGGCGGGTTGCCGGCCAGCCGGGGCGCCTGGCGCATCATTCCGGCAGCAGGGCCGTCGCCTCGATTTCCAGACGCGCCTCGGGTTCCACCAGCGCGCCCACCTGCACCAGGGCCATGGCCGGGTAGTGACGGCCCATCACCGCGCGCCAGGCCGGGCCCAGCGCCGCCAGGCTGGCGCGGTATTCCTGCATGTCCACCACATACCAGGTGAGCCGGGCGATGTTCTGCGGCCCGGCCCCGGCTTCGGCCAGCACGGCCAGCACGTTGCGCAGCGCCTGCTGGGTCTGGGCCACGAAGCCGCGCGCGAAACGGCCTTCGCTGTCCATGCCCACCTGGCCGCCGACGAAGATCATCCGGCCGCTGCCCAGCATGCCATGGGCATAGCCGCGGGGAACTGGCCAGCCGGCGGGCTGCAGCGGCTTCAGTGGCGGCGTGTCATGCATGCTCGATTCCTGCTTCCGTCACGGTGGCCTGGGCATCATGGCCCGGGTGACGCCGGCTGTCCGCCGCAGTATTCCTGCCGGCATTGCTGCCGGTGCGCCATTCCGAAGGCCGGCGTGGAGGAATTCGATGCAGGGGCAGTAGCGGGCCGGGCGGGTGCTGATCGCCGGGGGTGGGGTAGGGGGGCTGACGCTCGCCCTGATGCTGCACGCCCGCGGCATCGGCTGCACGGTGTTCGAGGCGGCGCCGGCGGTGAGGGAGCTTGGCGTCGGCATCAACACCCTGCCGCACGGCATCGCCGAACTGGCCACGCTGGGCCTGCTGCCGGAACTGGACCGGGTGGCGATCCGCACGCGGGAGCTGCGCTACCTGAACCATCTCGGCCAGGTCATCTGGGCGGAGCCGCGCGGCATCCGGGCCGGCCACGCCATGCCGCAATTCTCCATCCACCGCGGCCGGCTGCATGGCGTGCTGTGGCGGGCGGCGGAGGCGGCGCTGCCGCCGGGCAGCCTGGTGACGGGGCAGCGGCTCTCCGGCTTCACCCAGGACGAGGCCGGGGTCACGGCGCGCTTCGCCACGGTGGAAGGCGGCTGCGCCCAGGCGCGTGGGGATGCGCTGGTCGGCGCCGACGGCATCCATTCCGCGCTGCGCGCCCTGCTGCACCCGCGGGATGGCGGCATCCGCTGGCAGGGCGTGCAGATGTGGCGCGGCGCGGTGGACTGGCCCGCCTTCGAGGGCGGCGATGTCATGTTCATCGCCGGCGACACCGTGGCCAAGCTGGTCTTCTACCCCATCGCCGAGGGTGCCACCCCCGGCACCCGCCTGACCAATTGGGTCATCTACGCCCGCATTGCCGGCGGCGGGGCACCGCCGCCGCGGCGGGAGGACTGGTCGCGGCCGGGGAAGCCGGAGGAGGTGCTGCACTACGCCTCCCGCCTGAAGCTGCCCTTCCTGGATGTGGAGGCGCTCATCCGCGCCACGCCGCAATGCTTCGAATACCCGATGTGCGACCGCGACCCGCTGCCCTGGTGGACGCGGGGCCGCGTCACGCTGCTGGGCGATGCGGCGCACCCGATGTATCCGGTGGGCTCCAACGGCGCTTCCCAGGCGGTGCTGGATGCGCGCTGCCTGGCCGATGCCCTGGCGACGCAGCCCGTCCCGCAGGCGCTTGCCGCCTATGAGGCGGAGCGGCTGCCGAAGACGGCGGAGATCGTGCGCAGCAACCGCCAGGGCGGGCCGGAGAAGGTGATAGACGCGGTGGGCGAACGCGCGCCGCGGGGCTTCGCGAATGTGGAGGATGTCATGGCACGGGAAGACCTGGCCGCGATCGTCGGCGGCTATGCGAAAATGGCCGGCTTCGCGGTGGCACGATGAGCGGCGAGATCAGGATCGAGGTCACCGAGGCGCCGGCCACCGGCCGCGTCGCCCGCCTGACCATCGCGCATGAGCGGAAGCTGAACACGCTGAACGCCGACCTGATGCGCGAATTCATCGCCGCCTGCGACCGGCTGGCGCGGGACGAGGCGCTGCGGGCGGTGGTGGTGACCGGGGCCGGCGAGAAGGCCTTCATCGGCGGCGCCGACATCAACGAGATGGCGGCGGTGAAGAACGGCGCCGCGGCGCGGGACTTCATCACCCTGGTGCATGGCTGCTGCCGCGCTGTGCGCGACATCCCGGTGCCGGTGATCGGGCGGATCAATGGCTGGACCCTCGGCGCCGGGCTGGAACTGGCGGCGGCCTGCGACCTGCGGATCAGCGCCGACAGCGTGCGCTTCGGCATGCCGGAGGTGGTGGTGGGCATCCCCTCGGTGGTGGAGGCGGCGCTGCTGCCCGGGCTGATCGGCTGGGGCCGCACCCGCCGGCTGCTGCTGCTCGGCGAAAGGATCGACGCCGCCGAAGCGGAGCGCTGGGGCTTCCTGGAGAAGGTGGTGCCGGCCACGGCACTGGATGCCGCGGTGGAGGAATGGCTGGGGCTGATCGGCGCCGCTGGCGCACGCGCCGTGCGCATCCAGAAGCGGCTGATCCGGCAATGGGAGGACCTCCCGCTGGCCCAGGCGGTGGCCGCAGGCATCCCGGCCTTCGCCTCGGCCTGGGAGACGGATGAGCCGCAGCGCCTGATGGGCCACTTCCTGCACCGGCCGCGTTAGGGCGTGACGCGGAATAACTGCTCCAGATCTTCCGTTCTCGCCAAGATGCGAATTTTTTGGCCTCTGGCTGGGGCGGACGCTCAGTGCTGACCGTCGAGGTCGTTTCGGAGGTTTAGATTGAAGCACTTATTTCGCCTCGGTCCCTTAGCTTCGTAGCGGCGATTGGTCGCTGCTTTTTCAAGCACCCCTCGGTCGGACCCCATCGCACCAGGAGGCGATGGGGCCGTTTCCGGGCGAAAGCGCTGCCTGGCCGCCCTTGCGGCGCGCCTTCACGCCCATCATTCCGCCTGCCAGCCCGAATCATTCATGCCGGCCACGTGACGCTCGCCGGGCTGTGACCGGCCGGGCTCTCGGTTCGCCACGCTTCCGCCCGATATGGAGCGCCTGACTGTCCACGGGGACCAGTCGAGGGGCGAAGGTCATTCCGCGAGCGATGCCACAATCTGCCATTCGAGAGCTTCCGATACCGGCGGAAGCCGCGCAGGGTGCATCCAGCGGCGCCATCGAACCGCCGCCGGGCTGGCGGCTGGTGCGGAATTGCCTGCTGGGCGGGCCCGATGCCGTGCTGCCCTGGGCGCTGCTGCATCCACGCTTCGGCGTGGCGTTGCCTGCGGTACCCGAAGCCTTGCGGTCCGAGGCCGTGCCGCGGCTGCGGGCGCGGCTGGAAGCGGCCCGCTTTTCGGCCATCTTTCCCGGCCACCTGCCGATCCTCCTGCTGGACGATGCCGCGGTGAGGAGCCTTGGGCTGGAGGAGGCCCTGCGCCGCGCCTTCGGCCGCACCGAGCCGCTC
>JAEWCI010000155.1 GCA_023390705.1 Pseudomonadota bacterium | reverse complement strand
TGCTGCTCGAGGTCTCGACCGCGGCCATGCAGGCCTTCCTTGACCACTTCGCCGCCACGATCCAAGAGGACGTCCACGTCGCACTCGTACTCGACGGGGCGGGATGGCACGGCTCGCGCGATCTCATCGTGCCGCCCAATGTCAGCCTCATCCCGCTGCCGCCCTATGCGCCCGAGTTGAACCCGGTGGAGCGCGTCTGGCTATACTTGCGAGAGTGCCTGCTCTCCCACCGCCTGCTCGATGGCTATGACGCTATTCTCGAAGCCTGCTGTAAGGCCTGGAACGTGCTGACGCCAGAGCGCCTCCGCTCCCTGACCGCCTTCCCCGGGATCGCAAAGGTCACTTCATAGGCACAGCGGTATGAGAGGTAGGTCGTCGCGGAGGTGCTGCGATGGCAAAGGAAGTGGCAAGCCCTGTGGCAGGCACCAGTGTCAGCACTGGTGCTGGCACTGGCGCGATGGAGCGGGTCGAGAGTGTGACCCGAGGCGAGGGTCGGCGGAGCTACTCGCCCGAGGACAAGGCGCGACTGCTGGCGGAGACAGCGGCGCCCGGCGCCAGGGTATCTGAAGTGGCGCGGCGGCGCGGGATCTGCGCGAGCCTGCTACACCGCTGGCGGCGGGAGGCCGAAGGCTGGCCGGTCCGGAAGATGCCGCGGCGAGCGGCGCGACCTGCGTCCTTCGTGCCCGTGCTGCTCGAGGCTGCCAATCCGGCGACGCCACGGTTGGCTAGGCCTGCGACGGGCGGTGCAGCCGACCTGGCGATTGAGGTCGTACTTCGCAACGGCCGTGTGCTGCGTGTCGGCGCGGGGACGGATGCCGCGGCGGTCGCGCGTCTGGCCGCGGTGCTCGAGGCATGATCACCCTGCCGGCCGGCACCCGCGTGCTGCTGGCGACCCGGCCTGTCGACTTCCGTCGTGGTGCCCATTCGCTGGCCGCGCTGGCGGCAGAGGAACTCGGCGAGAACCCGTTCTCCGGTGTGGTGCTGGTGTTCCGTTCGAAGCGGCGCGACAGGGTCAAGATCCTGGTTTGGGACACCAGCGGTCTGGTCCTGATCTGGAAGCAGCTGGAGGGTGGCGCGTTCCGTTGGCCGCCGGTGGTGGATGGCGTCATGCGGCTCTCCGCTCTGGAGTTTGCCGCGCTGTTCGATGGCCTCGACTGGAGACGGGTGCAAAGCGCGAGAGTGATTCCAACGCCGTCCGTGCCGGCGTAGCCTCCACGTCGATGCGCGAAACCGGCGAGCTGAAGCTGCCTGATGATCCCGCGGCGCTGCGGGCATTGTTACTCGCGGCCTGGGCGCTGCAGAAGCTGCGGCGCATGCAGTTCGGCCCACGCTCGGAGCGGCTGCCCGAGGGCCAGTTGCAGTTCGCCTTCGAGGAAGTCGAGGCGGCCATTGCCTGCGCCGAAGCGGAGGCCGAGAAACGCTCGCCCGGCCTGCGCAAGAAGAACATGGCCCGGCGACGGGCCGGGCGCGGCCGTCTGCCGGCACACCTGCCGCGCGTCGAACAGGTGCTGCTGCCCGAGAGCACCGCCTGCCCGTGCTGCCGGGGCGCGATGGTCGAGATCGGCTGCAATACCGCCGAGCGCTTCGACGTGATCCCGGTGCAGTTCCGCGTCCTGGTCACCAGGCGACCCAAGTTCGCCTGCCGCGCCTGCCCGGGCGTGGTCGTGCAGGCGCCCGCCCCGGCGCGCCTGGTCGAGGGCGGCATGCCGACCGAAGCGGCGGTCGCCCATGTCGCGGTGGCGCGCTACGCCGACCATACGCCGCTCTACCGCCAGGCGCAGGCCCTGGCGTGGCAGGGTATTGAGATCGGCCGCGAAGTGCTGGCCGGCTGGATGGGCGCGGCCGCCTGCGAAGTCCGGCCCGTGGTGGCACGCCTGCGCGAGATCCTGCACGGTTCGGTGCGGCTCTTTGCCGACGAGACCACGATGCCGGTGCTCGACCCTGGCCGGGGCAAAACCAAGAAGGGGTTCGCCTGGGCGATCGCGCGCGATGACCAGCCCTGGGGCGGCACCGACCCGCCAGCCGTGGTGTTCCACTATGCCCCGGGCCGCGGCGCCGAGCATGCCCGCGACCTGCTGGCGGGCTACACCGGCCTCCTGCAGTGCGATGGCTACGCCGCTTACAAGAATGCGCTTCCGCGAAATTTGAGCCCGCCCTGCTGCACCCGACAGCCATCCCTTTGTCACCGACATCGCCATCCACCCTGCCAACTTCGATGACTTTGAACGGGAAATGGAGCAGCGCGATGTCCGGCTCCTGGCCAGGATCGATCGACAAGACCATTGCCTAGCACTACTTGGGCACTTTCTGTGCCGATCTGCGTTGCCTCTGACCCGGGCTGAAGGGCCTGGGTTGGAAGGATGCGGGCATGGTTCGGGCGATGCAGGATCTGGATGCCTGGCTGGAGCCGTTTCTTGCTGCGCTCGGGCACCGGAAGCGGCGGCTCTGGGCACCGCTCTATCTGCGCGGGCTGCTGGGCCCGAGCGAGCGCAAGAGCCTGCAGCCGATGGCGGCGAGCCTGGGCCTGTCGGGGCATGACCAACTGCAGCACTTCATTGCCAGCCCGGCCTGGGATGACGCGCCGCTGTGGCGGGTGCTGGCTGAGCAGGCCGACCGGCTGGTGGGTGGGCCAAGGGCGGCGCTGGTGATCGATGACACGGCGCTGCCGAAGAAGGGCACGCTCTCGGTCGGCGTGGCACGGCAGTACTGCGGTCAGCTGGGCAAGCAGGCGAACTGTCAGGCGCTGGTCTCGCTGACCCTGGCCGGGCGGGAGGTGCCGGTGCCTGTGGGGCTGCGCTTGTTCCTGCCGGCGGAGTGGACCGCCGATCCGGGGCGCTGCGCGGCAGCCGGCGTGCCGGAGGACGCGGTCGTGGCGCGGACCAAGGGCGAGATCGCGCTGGCCGAGTTGGACCGTCTCATCGCGGCTGGCCTGCGCTTCGGCCTCACCCTGGCCGATGCCGGCTACGGCGCGAGTGCTGCCTTCCGCCACGGGCTGAGCGAGCGGGGCTTGGTCTGGGCGGTTGGCATTCCGCGCAACCAGAAGGTCTATGGCGCCGACGTCCAGCTGGTCCCGCCCACCGGCCGCAAGCGGCGTCCGACGCCGGACCAGGAGCCGCGCGAGGCCGCGGCGGTGCTGGCGGACCTGCCCTGGCGCCGGGTGACCTGGCGGCACGGCACCAAGGGCCCTCTGGCCGCGCAGTTCGCGGCCGCCCGCGGTCGGGTCGGTGCCGGCTAAACCTGGGCGAACAACCACCACCTGCCCGGGGAGGCGGTCTGGCTGGTGGGCGAGTGGCGCTCCCATGGCGAGCGCAAATACTACCTCAGCAACCTGCCGCCGCGGACCTCGCTGCGGGCGCTCGCCGCCGCCATCAAGGCACGCTGGGTCTGCGAACAGGGGCACCAGCAGCTCAAGCAGGAACTGGGCCTCGGCCACTTCGAGGGCCGGTCCTGGACCGGCCTGCACCGGCACGCGCTGATGGGCTGCATGGCTTGCACCTGGCTGCCACTTTGGTGCATGGGTCGCCCGGTTGGGCATCCTCGGGTAGGTTGGCATGGGGGGCGAACCCTTGATCGCTGAGGGGCGCCCGCCATGCCGTTCAAGGCCAATGCCGACCGCCGCCATGGGATACCGCGGCAGCGCCACCGGGTGACGAACTGGCCGGCCTACGAGGCCGGCCTGCGCGCCCGCGGCAGCCTGACGGTGTGGTTCTCCGACGAGGCGATCGAGGCGTGGCGCGCCGAGCCGCGCAC
>JAEWCI010000473.1 GCA_023390705.1 Pseudomonadota bacterium | reverse complement strand
CTCTCGGCAGGGTTGAACCTGGCGCTGCTGCCGGCCTTCCTGATCGGCATCCTGGCCAACCTGCTCTCCTGGCAGAGTTCGCTGCTGAGCATGCAGCGGGCGGGCGATGCGAATTGGCGGCGGCCGGATGGTGGCCCGATCCGCCGCGGGCTGCTTGGCGCCTCCCTTGCCGTGACCATCGCCGGCGCGCTTGGTGCCATGGCGCCGGGCGTCTCCAGCGCCGGCACCGCCTTCGCCATCCATGCCCGGGTGCTCAGCCGCTTGGTCGTCATCGCCGGTTCCTGCGTGCTTCTCCTGCTCGCCTTCATGCCGAAGGCGGCGGCGCTGCTGGTCGCCATTCCCCCGCCGGTGCAGGCGGCGCTGCTGCTCTACATGGGCTGCTTCATGATGGCCGGCGGGTGCCAGACCATCGCCGCGCGGGCGCTGGACACAAGGCGCACCCTGGTGGTGGGCCTGGCCCTGGCCGCGGCGCTGTTCACCCTGGCCGCGCCGCGGGAACTGCTGGAGGACCTGCCCGTCGCGCTGCGCTCCCCGGTCATGGCCGGCGCGGCGCTGGCCCTGGGGCTGCATCTGGCGACCCTGCCCCTCGTCATCCGGCGCGCTTCCTTCCAGGTGGCGCTCGGGCCGGCGGCCGCGCGGGACCTGCTCGACCGCTGCGCCCGGATCGGCGGTGCCTGGGGGCTGCGGAAGGAAGCCCTGACGCGGCTGGAACAGGCGCTGACGGAGTTGGCGGAGGCGCTGCACGCCCGCGCCCTGCCCACAATGACGGTGCGGATGCGGCTGGCGGAGGACAAGGAATCCGTGCGCGTCCAGGTCCTCTTCACGGGAGAGGCGCTGCACTGGTCGCCCGGCATCCTGCCGAGGGCGGAGGACCTGCTGGGCGACGACACGGCGCAGGAACGCTTCATGCTCTGGATGGCGCTGCGCCATGCGGAGCAGGTGGCACAGCGGCCGCTGCCGGACAGCCGGCAATTGCTCACCTTCGTCATCGGCGCGCCGCCCTGATCCCGCCGCACGGCGGCGACGGGGTGGTGAGGCGGCCATTGACGGACCGGCCTCAATGGCCGCCGCGATCAGTCGTCGATGATCGCCACGGCGCGGCCCCAGCCCGCCGAGCCCTGGTGCACCTTCACGGGGAAGCAGGCCACCTGGAAGCCATCGGGCGGCAGCACTTCCAGGTTGTGCAGCTTCTCGATATGGCTGTAGCCGATCTCCCGCCCCGCCCGGTGGCCTTCCCAGATCAGGTCGGGCGATCCGCCGGCGGCGATGCGCTTCTTCGTGAAGCTGAAGGGCGGGTCCCAGGACCAGCCATCGGTGCCCACCACGCGCACGCCGCGTTCCAGCATCCACAGCGTCGCCGCCTTGGACATGCCGCAGCCGGAATCCACGTAGTCGTCCTCGCCATAGCGGCTGCCGGCGCGGGTGTTCACCACCACGATCTCCAGCGGCCTCAGGCTGTGGCCGATGCGCTTCAGCTCCGCCTCCACATCGCCGGGCTGGACGATGTAGCCATCCTCGAAATGGCGGAAATCCAGCTTCACGGCGGGCTGGAAGCACCATTCCAGCGGCACCTGGTCGATCTTCCAGCTCGGCTCGCCGCCCGGTACCAGCCGCTCATTCATGCGGGAGAAATAGTGGTAGGGCGCGTCCAGATGCGTGCCGTTATGGGTGGAGATGTCCACCCGTTCCACCGCCGCATATTCGCCTTCCGGCAGGGCATCCACCGAAACGCCCATGTAGTCCGCCATGCGGCTCGCGGTCTGCTTGTGGGTGAAATACTGGATCTTCGGCTCCGACCCCGCGGGGTCGCTGCGGATGCCGGCTTTCAGCGGCACGGAGATGTCGATGATGCGGCGCGCCATGGCGTTCCTCCGGGGCTAGGGTTGTTGGGATGGCGATTCCGCCTCGGGCGATCGCGGTCCGGCTTCTCCCCGGGGATGCTACAGGCGCGGCGGCGGCCCGGCTACTCCGCCGGGGCGGTGGCAATGGGCAGCCGGGCCGGCGGCACCGCGCGCTCCCGTCCCGTCAGCCAGGCGGTGATCCGGCCGAGCACCAGGATGGGCAGCATGCCGACGAAGACGATCAGCAGCGCGGCGATCGCTCCGTCCTCATAGGTGCCGCGGGCGGCTTCGCCATGGACGAAGGTGGCCAGGGTTTCCACATTCAGCGGCCGCAGCAGCAGGGTGGCCGGCAGCTCCTTCATGGCGTCGATGAAGGTCAGGAGCGCGGCCGCGCCCAGCGCCGGCAGCAGCGCCGGCAGATGCACCCGCCGCACCGTGAGCCAGGCGCCGGCGCCGAGGCTTTGGCTGGCGGCATCCAGGGTGCGCGGCAGACGGCCATAGCCGGCATGCAGCCCACCGGCCGGAATCGCCAGGAAGCGCGCGACATAGGCATAGACCAGCGCGGCGCCGGAGGCGGAGAAGAGCAGCCCGGTGCCGAAGCCGAACAACTGCCGCGCGGCGCTGTCTATTGCGCCGTCCAGCTTGCCCAGCAGCAGCAGCAGGCCCAGCGCCAGCACCGTGCCCGGCACCGCATAGCCTAGGCTGGCCAGGCGCAGCACCCAGGCGCCGCGCGGCCCTTCCCGCCGCGCCAGGAAGGCCAGCAGTAGGCCCAGCGCCACCGCGACCAGGGTGCTGACACCGGACGTCAGCACGCTGTTCCAGACCCAGATGGGCAGGTCCGGCGGCAGGCCGAATTCCCGCACCCGGTCGAACGCCACCCTGGCCAGGTAACCGGCCGGCAGCAGGAAGCCGAGCAGCACCGGCAGCAGGCAGGCCAGCAAGGCCAGCGCCTGCAGCACGGGTGAGAGGCGGCGGCGCGGCGGCGCCATGTCCTGGTGCCCCCAATCGCCGCTGCGGCGCCGGCCAAGCTGTTCCACCCCCGCCAGCAGCGCCGCCAGCATCAGCAGGACCAGCGCGATCTGCGCCGCGCCCTCGGGCGAGGAACGGGTGGTCCAGGTGACATAGACCGAAAGCGTCAGGGTGCGGACGCCGAGATATTCCGCCGCGCCGATGTCGTTCAGCGTTTCGAGCAGCGCCAGGCTGAGGCCCACCGCGATGCCCGGCCAGGCCAATGGCAACACCACCCGGCGGAAGATGGTGAAGCCGGTGGCGCCGAGCGAGCGGGCCGCCGCCAGCATGGCGCGCGACTGCATCAGGAAGGCGGCGCGGGCGCTGAGATAGACGTAAGGGTAAAGCACGAAGCCCAGCAGCAGGATGCAGCCGGGCAGGGAACGCGGGTCGGGCAGCAGGGAGTGCCGCGGGTCGGTGATGCCCAATGCCGAACGCAGCACCGATTGCAGCGGGCCTATCGGGTGCAGCAGGTCCAGATAGGCATAGGCGACGATATAGGTCGGCACCGCCAGCGGCAGCGGCAGCAGCCACTGCACCCAGCGGCGGAGCGGGAAGTCGCAGCTTGCCACCAGCCAGGCACAGCCGGCGCCCACCGGCGTCACCACCAGCGCCACCCCGCCCAGCAGCAGCAGGGTCTGCTGCGCTGCATCCGGCACCACATGCGCGACGAGATGCGGCCAGAGCGCGCCGGAGCCCTGCGCCGCCAGCCAGCCCAGCATGGCCAGCGGCAGCAGCACCATCAGCAGGATGGCGGCGGCGGCAAGGCGCGTCATCGTCATGCCCCGGTGCGCCGCCGGCAGCAGGCCATCAGCGGTCGAAGCCGACGCGGTCCACCAATTGGCTGGCGGCGTTGCGCTGGGCGGCAATGGCGTCCAGCCGCAGGCTGTCCGGCTTCAGCGTGCCGAGTTCGGCCAGGATGGGATGCGGTGGCACGTCCGGGCGCACGGGGTATTCGAAATTGCCATCCGCCAGGATGCGCTGCGCCGGGGGCGAGAGCAGGTATTCCAGCAGCTTCACGGCATTGGCGCGGTGCGGCGCATGCCTGGCGATCACGGCGCCCGAGACGTTCACATGCGTCCCACCATCGGCGAAGCGCGGCAGGATGACGCGCACGGCACGGCCCCAGGCCTGCTGCTCCGCGCCGCCCCGGCCGGAGAGCATGATCCCCATGTAGTAGGTGTTGCTGACGCCGATGTCGCACAGCCCGCCCATGATGTCGCGGGCGACCTCGCGGTCGCCGCCGGCGGCCCGGCGAGCAAGGTTGGCCTTCAGCCCGGTGAGGAATTGCTCCGTCGCCGCTTCGCCCCGATGCGCGATCATGGCAGCGAAGAGGGCGGTGTTGTAAGGGTGCTGGCCGCTGCGGATGCAGACCTTGCCGCGCCAGCGCGGGTCGGCCAGGGATTCATAGGTAAGGTCGGCGTCCTGCACCCGTTCCCGCGAGACCAGGATGGCGCGGGCGCGCAGCGAAAGCGCGGTCCATTGGCCGTCGGTGCCGCGCAATTGCGGCGGCACGGCGGCTTCCACCACGGCGGACCGGATCGGCTGGATGAGGCCGCGGCGCACCAGGTCCAACAGATCGCCGATATCCACGGTGATCAGCAGGTCGGCCGGGGAGTTGCTGCCTTCGGCCTGGACCCGCTCCGCCAGGCCCTGGCGGAGGAACAGCGCATTGGCCTTGATGCCCGTGGATTCGCTGAAGGCGTGCAGCAGGGGGTTCAGCAGCCCCGGCTCCCGCGTGGTATAGACATTCACCTCCTCGGCTGCGGCGGCGCGCCGGGCCGGCAGCAGGGCGCTGGCCGCCAGGGCGGCAAGGCCGGCCCGGCGGGTGAGGGCGAGGCGGACGGGCTGGGGCATGGCGATGGGCCCTGGGCAGTTGTTGAGAATGCTTCTTAACATCATTCTCAGCCAAGTGCCAAGCCCGCCAGGCCACGCCCTGGCAAGCACGGGGCATGGGCCCGGCACCGGCCAGGGCCGCAGCCGTCAGTCCCCGATGATGGCCGCGTGCGCCATGTTGCTGAGGATGTCCATCCGCCCGCCATGCCAGGCATCCTCCTGCCGGCAATTGGACAGGAAGCAGAAGGACACGCCCGAGGCCGGGTCCGCCCAGGAATAGGAGGAACCGACACCGCCATGGCCGAAGGTCCGCGGATGGCCGATGGTGCCGAGGCCGCGGCCCACCGGTGTTTCGCCGCGCGAATGCGGGCCGATGCCGCGATGCATCACCGCATTCATGTATTCGTCCAGGCGGTCGCCGGTGAAGTTGCGCGTGACGTATTCCACCATGCGCGGCGAGAGGATGCGGCGGCCATTGATCGCCCCGCCATGGCCGAGAGCCTGGTAGAAAGCCGCCATGGCCCGCGCCGTGGCATAGCCGCCACCGCCCGGGATGCCGGCGGTGCGGGAGGGCGCGTTGTTCTCCAGCGGGCGCAGCGGGAATTGCCCCTCCTTCGGCGGGTCGTAGATCGCGGCGCAGCGCGGTTGCTGGGCCGGCGGCACGCCGACGAAAAGCTCGTCCTGCAGCCCCAGCGGGGCGATGACGCGTTCCTGGATCACCTGGCGGAAATCCTGGCCGGTGATCGCTTCCATCAGCACCGCCGCGGTCCAATGCGCCGCCGCCGGGTGGTAGCGGACCTTGGAGCCGGTCGGCCATTCGAGTTGGAAGTCGCAGACCGTGCGGCGCAGCAGGTCATGGTCCTCGAAGGCTGCCGGCGGCACCACGGCATTGGGGAAGCCGGCCTGGTGGGTCAGCAGATCGATGACGGTGATGCCGCCCTTGCCATGCGCCTCGAAGCCCGGGACATGCTGGGCGATGGTGTCGCCGAAGCGCAGCAGCCCGTCCTCCACCAGCGACCATACCGCCGCGGCGGTGACCACCTTCGTATTGGAATACAGCAGGAAGAGCGTGCCGTTGTCCGCCGCCCGGCCATCCTCCACGCTCGCCTGGCCGAAGCTGCGGAACAGCGCCAGCTTGCCATGGCGCGCGATGGCAAGCTGCGCGCCGGGATGCCTGCCTTCGGCGATGTGGCGTTCGATCATGCCGCACAGCTTCTCCAGCCGGCGCGGATCGAGGCCGAGCGCCTCCGGATTCGATTCGGGCAGCGGGAAGGTCATGGCTTTCTCTCCCTTTCCGGCGGGCTACGCCGCCTTGCGGTATTGTTCCTGCAATGCCGGCATCACTTCCTGGGCGAAGAGGCGGGCGCTGCGCAGCGCTTCCTCATGCGTCAGGTCGCCGAAGGCGAAGCGCGAAACCTGGTAGTTCACGCCCGTTTCCGCCGCCTGCCGCAGCAGCGCGTCGCGCACCTGGGAAGCCGTGCCGGCGAAGCCGGTGCCGCTTTCCACCAGTTCGGCATAGTCCAGCGGGGTGCGGGCATATTGCGGGCTGGTGCCGTGCTTCCTCCACAGCAGGTAGAAGCTTTCATGGTAGCGCCGCCAGCCACGCCGCGCCGTCTCCAGCGCTTCCTCCGCGCTGTCGGCGATGACCACGGCGCGGCTGAGACCGATGCGCGGCATCGCCCCGGCCGGCTTGCCGGTGGCCAGCCATTCGGCGCGGTAGCGCGCGGCAATGGCGGCTACCCGCTCGGTCGGGCCGTTGCACACCACGTTCACCGCGTTCTGCGCCGGCCACGCCGCGGCTTCCGGCGTCGCCAGCCCGTACCACAGCGGCGGGTGCGGGCGCTGCACCGGCTTCAGCAGGATGGGCACATCCCTGTACTGGTAGAACCGGCCCTCGAAATTCAGCACGTCGCTGTTCAGCGCCTGCAGCAGCAGCGCCAGCGCCTCGCGGTACCGTGCCGGTGCCTCCGCGGCCTGCACGCCGTGATAGGCCAGCTCATGCGGCGAGGCGCCGCGCCCGACACCCAGGGCGAAGCGCCCGCCGCTCATCTGGTCGAGCATGCAGATCTCTTCCGCCAGTTGCAGCGGGTGCCCCACCGGCAGGATATAGACCAGCGGCCCGAAGCGCAGGCGCTGCGTCCGCTGCGCGACGGCGGAAAGAAAGACGCCGGTGGCCGGCGCCAGGCTCAGCGGCGTCGCGTGGTGCTCGCTCAGGTGATAGGTGGTGAAGCCGGCGCGGTCGTAGAATTCGCAGAGCCGCAACCGGCTTTCGTAGTGATCGCCGAATGGCAGCAGCCCGGCGTCGTTCTGGTCGAAGATGCCGAACTGCATCGCCGTTACTCCGCCGCGCGGGCGGTGGCATGCGCCAGCAGCGGCACCGCGCCGGGCAGGTCGCTGCCGCGCCACAGCTTCTCCAGCAATGCCGCGGATTGCGGCGCGCCGATCACGGGCGCGGTCAGTTCGGAGAATTTCTCCGCCAGCTCGGTGTCGGAAAGCGGCGCGTCGGGGTCGCCCTTGCGGGTCGGCTGGTAGCGGTACAACTCCCGCCCGTCGCGCAGCTTGATCCAGACCTTGGCGGCGCGCTTGCCGGGATAGGCATCGGCCAGTTCGGGGTCCAGGCTGACCGTCACCTTGGCCATCTGCTCGCGAATTTTCGGATTCGCCAGGTTCTCCGGCTCAAAGGCGGCGATGCGCACGCCGCCCAGCACCAGCAGCGCGCCGATGGTGTATTGCGCGGAGAAGCGCGCCTCCTGCTCGGTCTTCACCACCGGGCGGTCACAGACATCCTTGGTGGCGGAATAGCCGCCGTAGTGGATGCTGGCCACGTCATCGGCGGTGAAGCCGTGCTCCCGCTGCAATTCCCGCACGGCATCGAGCCCGGCGAAGATATGGCCGCAGCAGCCATGGTTCTTGAAGGTCATCTCGGTGATGACGAAGCGCTCGTCCAGCCGGGCCAGCGCCTTGTCCCACTTGCCGGTGTCCTCGCTGGTGGCGGCGGCGAAACCCACGGGGCCGTGCAGCACATCCAGCGCGCCGGTGACGCCCGCCGCGGCGCCGATCGCCGCCAGCGCGCCGGCATCCGCGGCATGGCCGGGATGCAGCGGCTTGCTCATGCCTTCCCCACGGAAGGCCTGCTGCAAGCCGCCGGCGAAGGTGGCGGAGGTGGCGACGGCATGGGCCAGCTTCAGCGTGTCGCAACCCAGGATCACCGCGACCGCGGCGGCGGCGCCGAAGGTGCCGACGGTGCCGGTGGTGTGCCAGTATTTGTAGTGGCTCGGTTGCACCGCCATGCCGATGCGGCAGGAGACCTCATAGCCCGCGACGATGGCGCGCAGCAGCTGTTCCAGCGTGGCGCCATGCTGCTGCGCCGCGGCCAGGGCGGCACCGATGACCGGGCAGCCCGGATGGTAACCGGCGTCGCGGAAGATATCGTCGAATTCCACCGTATGGCTGGCCGTGGCGTTCAGCAGCGCGGCATGGCGCAGCCCGCCGGGCTGGCCATCCACATAGTTGATGGCCCGGCCGCTGCCGCGTTCGGATGCCATGGCGGCCGAGAGCAGCGTCGCGGGCGGCCGCAGGCAGCCCGGCAGCAGCGCGGCGAACCAGTCGATCAGGGCGCGGCGGGCATGGTGCTCGACCTCGGCGGAGAGTGGCCGGGTGCGCCAGGAGGCGCCGTGTTCGGCCAGGACCAGCAGCGGGTTGTCAGCCATCGTGATACTCCTTACGCGTTGCGGCGCAGCACTTCCTGGTTGATCACCACATCGGGGTCGAGCTGGTTCTCGAAGACCTGGATGATGCTCTCGGCGCAGCTCATCGCCATGCGGTACAGGCCCTGTTCCGTCGCCGCCGCGCTGTGCGGCGTGAAGACGGTGTTCGGCGCCTTCAGCAGCGGGTTGTCGGGATTGGCCGGTTCCTCCCAGAACACGTCCAGCCCGGCGGCCTTCAGATGGCCGCTGGAGAGCGCATTGGCCAGCGCCCTCTCATCCACCAGCGTGCCGCGGGCGGTGTTGATGAAGGTGGCGCCCTTCTTCATCGAGGCGAGGAATTCGCCGTTGACCATCCCGCGGGTCTGCTCGTTGCTCGGCAGGTGGATGGTGACGACATCGGCCTCGGCCAGCGCGGCCGCCAGGTCCTTCACCGGGATGAAGCCGGCACCCTTGATGGTGTTCTGCGGAATGTAGGGGTCGCGCACCAGCACCCGCATGCCGAAGGCGGCGCAGAGCCGCGCCACGCGGCCGCCGATGCGGCCGAAACCCATTACCAGCACCGTCTTGCCGCCGAGGTCGAAGGTATCCGGCACCGGCGGGTTGGACCAGGTCATGCCCCGCACCTTGGCGTCATAGGTGAAGGTGCCGCGGGCGATGTTGAGCATCAGCATCATCGCATGCTCGGCGACGCTGGCGGCATTGGCGTCCGGCGTCACGGTCAGCGGGATGCCGCGTTCGGTCAGCGCCGGCACGTCCACCGCATCATAGCCCACGCCATGGCGGGCGCAGATACGCAGCTTCGGCGCATGCGCCAGGAAGGCAC
>JAEWCI010000552.1 GCA_023390705.1 Pseudomonadota bacterium | reverse complement strand
GCTCTAGCCCGGGGCGAACTCCGCCCGGATCTTGGCCGTGTGCTCGCCCAGCGCCGGCACCGGGCCGAGGGCGCGCGGCCCGTCGCTGAAGCGGGCCGGCGGCGCAGCCACCGATACCGGGCCGTTCGGCGTTTCCAGCACCACCCGGCGCAGCGCCGGATGCCTGGAGAATTCCGCCACGCCGTTGACGAAGCCGAAGGCGGTGTTGGCGGCGCGCAGCTTCGCGGCGCATTCCTCCCGTGTCAGCGCGGCGAAGCGCTTGCCGACATGGCCGTCCACCAGCTTGCGGTGCGCCACCCTTTCGTTGTTCAGGCGGAAGCCCTCGCGCTGCGGCAACTCGGGCTCGTCCATGAAATGGGTGCAGAACTGCGCCCATTCGCGCTCGTTCTGGATGGAGATCAGCACCAGTTGGCCATCCTTCGTCTCGAAGGCGCCGTAGGGGCAGATGGAGGGGTGCGCCAGGCCGATCCGCTCCGGCGCCTTGCCGGTGCCTTCGAAGAACAGCAGCGGCACGTTCATCCAGTCCGCCATGCCGTCGAACAGCGACACCGCGATTCCCTTGCCGCGGCCGGTGATGCCGCGTTCGATCAGCGCTTCCAGCACCGCGGCATGGGCCGCCATGCCGCAGGCGATGTCGCAGGCCGAAACGCCGACCCGCCCGGGGCCTTCCGGCCGGCCGGTGACGGAGCAGAGGCCGCTTTCGGCCTGCACCAGCAGGTCATAGGCCTTCATCTCGGCATAGTCGCCTTCCTCGCCATAGCCGGTGATGTCCACCGTGATGAGGCGGGGGTGCTTCTCGCGCAGCGCGGCGCTGCCGAAGCCGGCGCGGGCCATGGCGCCGGGGGCGAGGTTCTGGATGAAGACATCCGCCTTCTCCAGCATCGCCGCCAGCAGCGCCTTGTCGGCCGGGTCCTTGATGTCCAGGCAGACGCTTTCCTTGCCGCGGTTCAGCCAGACGAAGTAGCTGGACTGGCCCTTCGCCGCCTTGTCGTAGCCGCGGGCGAAGTCGCCTTCCCGGCGTTCGATCTTGATGACGCGGGCGCCGGCATCGGCAAGGCGGGAGGCGCAATAGGGCGCCGCCACCGCCTGTTCCATGGAGACGACGAGCAGCCCGGCGAGGGGTTTCGATCCGCTCACAGCGTGTGCGTCCCTTTCGGTTCAACCCAGAAGCCGCCGGAGCCCGGCCCGCCGCCGCGGTAGAAATGGCCGGCCGGCACCACGGCGGCGACGATGAAGTCCTTCTCCGCCGTCAGGATCCATTGCGGCGCGCCACCGCCGGGCGGGTACTGGTCCGGCGCCGACATGTCGTCGTCATGGCCGATGGCGGGGATGATCTTGGCGATGCGCTCCGGGCCGCTGATGGTCATCTCGCCGGCTATCCTGGCGCGCATCCGGTCGAAGCCCTGCAGGCCCAGCATCTGCCGCAGGCTGTCATCGGCGCTGAGGCGGGCATCGCCACCGTTGGGGTGGCCGATGCGGCCACCGGAGAAATGGGTGTGGCCGGCGAAGACGTAGTCGTTCGGCCCCGCCGGCTCGGTCATCAGCAGCAGCGCCCAGCCCTGCTTCAGCCGGCCCCGGTGGTAGCCGAGGATGTCCTCCAACTGCTCGCCCGGCCGGTTGATGACGAAATGCAGCCGGGTGATGCACCCTTTCGCCCTGAGCCGCGTGCCCTGTGCCGGCAGGGGGCGGGAAACCTGCGCCACCTCAGTAGCTCCGTGGCATGCCGAGCACGTGTTCGCCGATATAGCTGAGCACCAGGTTGGTGCTGATCGGCGCCACCTGGTACAGCCGCGCCTCGCGGTATTTGCGCTCGATGTCGTATTCCTCGGCGAAGCCGAAGCCGCCATGGGTCTGGATGCAGGCCTCCGCCGCGGCCCAGCTTGCATCGGCGCAGAGCATCTTGCCCATGTTCGCCTCCTCGCCGCAATTCTCGCCGCGCTCGAATTTGGCAAGGCCCTTCTGCAGCAGCGCCTCGGCGGCGCGCATCTGGGCATAGGCCCTGGCGATGGGGAACTGCACGCCCTGGTTCTGGCCGATCGGCCGGCCGAACAGCACGCGTTCCTTGCTGTAGGCCACCGCCTTCTCGATGAACCAGCGGGCGTCGCCGATGCATTCGGCCGAGATCAGCATGCGCTCGGCGTTCATGCCGTCCAGGATGTAGCGGAAGCCCTTGCCTTCCTGGCCCACCATGTTGGCCGCCGGCACCACCATGTTGTCGAAGAAGACCTCGGTGGTGTTGTGGTTCATCATGGTGCGGATGGGCCGGATGGTCAGGCCCCCGCTCTTTTCGCTGGTACCCAGTGCCGCCTTCATGTCCACGATGAAGGTCGAAAGCCCGTCGGTCCGCTTGGCCACCTGGTCGCGCGGCGTGGTGCGGGCCAGCAGCAGCATCAGGTCGGAGTACAGGGCGCGCGAGGTCCAGATCTTCTGGCCGTTGATCACGTACTCGTCGCCTTCGCGCACGGCGCGGGTCTTGAGCTTGGTCGTGTCGGTGCCGGAAGTCGGCTCGGTCACGCCGAAGG
>JAEWCI010000500.1 GCA_023390705.1 Pseudomonadota bacterium | reverse complement strand
TTCACCGGCACCGCCGTGCTCGGCGACCTCGCCGCCGGCATGATGCGGAACAAGGGCTGCGCCGCTTTCGTGACGGACGGCCTGGCGCGCGACAAGGCCGGCATCGTCGCCACCGGCCTGCCGGTCTTCGCTGCCGGCATCAGCCCGAATTCCCCGGCGCGCAACGGCCCGGGCGTGGTCGGCCTGCCGGTGCAGATGGGCGGCGTGCAGGTGAAGCCGGGTGACATCATCGTCGGCGATGCCGATGCCGTGGTGGTGGTGCCGCTGGAACGGGCCGAGGCGGTGCTGCGCGCGCTGGAGGAGGTCCGCGCCAACGAGGAGAAGGCCGAGGCGCGGGTGCGCGCCGGCGCCACCATGTCTGCGCCGATGGAGCCGATCCTGGCGGCGGCGCGCATCATCGAGGGGTAGGGCAGGACGGGCGGTGCAGGTCCGGCATCTCCCTCATCCCTGGCAACTTTTCGGCACAACCCGGTGCTATGCCCCATCGGGCATGACCCTCCGGAAAGGGCCCTGGAAGGATGGGCAGGCGTGATTGCGGGCTGGCTGGACCTGGACGGGCGGCGGCTGGAGACGGGCTGGTGGGGCCCCGGCCCGGACGCGGCGCCGAGCATCGTCCTGCTGCATGAGGGGCTTGGCTGCCTCGGCCTGTGGCGGGATTTCCCGGCACAGCTGGCCGAGGCCACGGGCTGCGGCGTCTTCGCCTACTCGCGCTTCGGCTATGGCCGGTCGGACCCTGCCACCCTGCCGCGGCCCTTCAGCTATCTCCATGACGAAGCCTGCCTGGTGCTGCCGCGCCTGCTGGCGGCGGCAGGCATCGGCCGGCACATGCTGCTGGGGCATTCCGACGGCGCCTCCATCGCGCTGATTGCCGCCGGTGGCTGCCCGCCGCCGGGCCTGCGCGGTACCGTCGCCATCGCCCCGCATGTCTTCGTGGAAGAAGTAACCCTGGCCGGGCTGGCCGAAGCGCGGCGGCGCTGGGAAGCCGGACCGCTGCAGGAGCGCCTGGCGCGCTGGCACCGCAACCCGGTGGTCGCCTTCCACGGCTGGAACGATACCTGGCTCGATCCTGGGTTCCAGGGCTGGAATCTCCGCCGCGAACTGGCCGGCATCCGCGCACCCCTGCTGGTGTTGCAGGGCGAGGCCGACGCCTATGGCAGCCCGGAACAGCTTGCCCGCATCCGCCAGGATTGCCCGGCGCCACTGGAAACACGGCTGCTGCCCGGCATCGGCCATGCGCCGCACCAGGAAAGCGAGGCGGAGGTCCTCGGCCTGCTTGCCGGCTTCGCGGTTCGCGTCTTCATGGATTGATACCGGCCCGCAAAATCAATGTCTGTACGGGCTGGAATGTTGCGCGCAGGGTTGGCCGGGTTCCCCATCCTGGTCCTGCTGCGATGGAAGCCCGGCGTGGCGGTTGCGCGCCGGACAACAGACCGTACCGGTCGGCATTCATGCTGGCCGGTATGAGCCGCGGGACCGGCGGCGGCCACCTGGTCCGGCGGCGTGAAGCGGCCGGCAGGATGCGGGCCTCTACACGGCGTCCTCCGCCAGCACGCCCTGTTCCGTCAGCGCCTTCAGGTGGTTGCGCATGCGATCGAAGCGCGGATCGGGCTCGCCGCCGGCATGCAGGGTGCCGCTGGCCCGCAGCACCGGCTTGCCGTCCGCGGTGATGAGGCATTGGCTGAAGACCAGTGTGCGGGTCACCTTCAGCACCTCCGGCCGTGCCTCCACCCAGGCGCCGAGCGGCGCGGGCGCCATGAAATCCGCCGTCAGATTCACCGTCAGCAGGAAGCGCGAGAGCTTCGCGACATAGTTGCTGCCACCCGTCAGCACGACATCGGCGAAGGCCATGAGCATGCCGCCATGCAGCACCTCGTTCGGGTTGCAGTGGTGCAGCTCCGCCCGCAGGCCATAGGCGATTCCCTCGCCCTCCGGCTTCACCCAGAGGGGGCCGATCATCTGGTTGAAGATCGGCCGGCCATAGCTCGGGGCGGGGACGAAGCCCGGCGGCGGCGGCGCGGGCATCGGCGGGGCGTCATCCATCGGGCGATTCCATATCCGGCGCGCATCGGGCGGCCGGCGCCCGGAGAGCGCCTTCCAGCCCGAAGGGGGAGGGGGTGAGGGCCCCGCGGCGGGGCCGTTCCGTCACCCTATGGGCGGGGTTCGGTATCCTGGCAAGCCGGGCAGCGTGCCGACCACCCGCCATCGCTCCCCCAGCGCCAGAAGCGCCGCGCGGATCAGGCCGAGCGAGAGCAGGCGCTCCGCCTCGGCCTCGCCGGCATCCAGCGCCGCTTCCGCGACCTTGGCCGGCAGCGGGCCAACCCCGGTGGTCACCGGCAATTCGCCCAGGTCGCTG
The DNA here is from genome assembly GCA_023390705.1 of Pseudomonadota bacterium. Taxonomy (GTDB): domain Bacteria; phylum Pseudomonadota; class Alphaproteobacteria; order Acetobacterales; family Acetobacteraceae; genus JAEWCI01. The sequence goes on along the minus strand of JAEWCI010000500.1, from coordinate 402 downwards.
TCGGGGTCCAGGCTGCATGCCGGGGCGCGGCTGATGGCCGGGTGTTGGGCATTCACCGCATTGGCGATGACGGTGGCCGCGGCATCCGCCGCCGCGGCATCCGTGGCCAGCACCGTCACCGCATCGGCGATGCCGAGCGAGAAGCTGCGTCCCGGCCAGCCGGAGGTGGCGATGCCGCGAATGGCGTCCTCGGCGCGGATGCGCACCAGCCCTTCCGGTGCGGCGCGTTCCAGGCAGCGCACCAGGCCGACATGCAGGCGCTGGCCCGGCGCCAGGTGCAGCGCGATATCGCCGCCATTGTTGACATAGGCCGTGGCCAGGCCGGGGATGCCGGCGATCGCGTCGCGGATATGCTCCGCCACCGCCCCGGCCACCGCCGCCATGGGGGTGATGAAGCTGCGG
>JAEWCI010000472.1 GCA_023390705.1 Pseudomonadota bacterium | reverse complement strand
CCGCCGCCGGGGCCGACGCGGGGGGGGGGGGCGCGGCGGGGGGCGCGCGTTCCCGGCTCAATCAGGCAATCGGCGCGATTCCCGGAGAATAGGTTCCTTCGGGGCCGGCCGCATGAGGTGCCGCGGCCCGGTTGACCTTCTCGGGCCATGCTCCGGCGGGCATCATGCGCCGGCCGGGGCATGGTGGCCCGTGGCGATACGGCGAAACGCCGGATATTTCCTGCCCTTGGGCCGGTCCGGCAGCGTGGAGGGCGAGCACGGCTTCCACCTGTGCAGGCTGCGCGGCGGCGAGGAGATTGCCCCTGGTGGCGTGCGCTTGTGGGTGCTGCACACGTCTGGCCATGCGCCGGAGGATATCTGCCTGACCTTCGCTGCCGAATGGCGGGGCAAGCTGTCGTTCGGCCGGTAGCCGTCTGTTGTGGCAACGACTACCGTACCTCGATCGCCTCGTCGGTGCCGGCCGGTACCGGCTTCCGGTTGAGGGCAGCCGAGAGGGCGCTGCGAAGCGCGCCATAGCTGTCTCAGTCGCACCAGAACGGCTTCCGGCTCTCATAGGCCACGTCGTAGGAGGTCAGGCCAGCGTCGCGCCGCTCCCGCTCGTCGAGCCGCTGCATTTCGTCACGTTCCCGCGAGCGGGCCAGCCAGCGGCCCATGGCATCCCACCAATGGGCCGCTGCGGGGGCTGGCCTGCCGGCAGCAGGGCAACGGAGCTCGGGCAGCCCCACCGCGGCTTCGGCGCAGGAATGGGGGATGGCGTTCGGAACGGCGATACGGATGTGGGACATCATCTGGTCCTCCTCTGTCCGCTATCTTGCTCATGTGCGTGGCAGCGATAATCGGCTATCGGAGACCGGAATTGCTGACCGGGAGTCCGCAATGCACCAGCCCGGTGAAATGGCTGCTTTCCTCCGCATCGTGGATCATGGCGGCTTCGCTGCGGCGGCGCGCGGGTCGCCCCTGACCGCTTCCGCCCTGTCCAAGCTCGTGCGCCGGGTGGAAGACCGGCTCGGCGTGCGGCTGCTGACGCGCAGCACGCGACGGATCGCGCTGACGGCGGAGGGCGAGGTTTAAGCCGCTCGGGCCCGCGACATCCTGGCCATGATCGAGGCCGCCGAGACCGAGGTGGTGGCTGGCCGGGGTCGGCCAAGGGGGCATCTGCGCGTCAATACCGGCACCGCCTATGCGCGCCACAGGTTGATCCCGATCCTGCCCGCCTTCTTCGCCCGCTACCCCGATATCACGCTGGACCTGGCGCTGACCGACCAGCGCGTGGACCTGATCGCGGATGGCGCCGATGTGGTGCTGCGCACCGGTTCGCTCGAGGATTCCTCGCTGATCGCCCGCAGGATCGCCGATGGCCGGCGGGTGATCTGCGCCGCGCCCGCCTATCTCGCGCGGCGCGGCAGGCCCGGGCGGCCGGAGGACCTGTTGCGGCATGACTGCATCGTGCTGCACGGCCTGGCGCGCCTGACCGTCTGGCCGTTCCGCGGCCCTGATGGGATCATCACGCTGACGGTGCGCGGCCCCGTCACCACCGACAGCGCCGAGGCGCTGCGGGACCTGGCCCTTGCAGGCCTTGGCATCATCCGAGTCAGCGAATTCCTGGTGCGGGACGCGATACGGGACGGCCAGTTGGTTCCTCTCCTCGAAGCGGAACACGCATCGGAAGAGGTGCCGGTCTGGGCCATCACCGCACCGGGCCGGCATCGCATGCCGCGCATACAGGCCTTCGTCGATTTCGTGGCGGCCCATGCAGGCGAGTATCAGGGGCAGGTTTCCCGATAGCCGCATGGCCTCCACGGCGGCGAGCGCGCTGGCCCAGCGTGGTGCGCGGCTGGCGCTGCCTTCCGCGGCCCCGGGGTTGACTGCGGCCATGCGCCCGTTGCATCCGCGCTGGCCCGAACCGCCGGTGGCTGCCGGATAATGCTGCTTGCGGCGGTGCTTCCGGCTGGCTCATAGTTTTCCCCAAGGGAAGACCCGCGGGCGGCGCCCAGCCGTTTCAGCGGCGATGAGAGGGAGATGCGCCAGGTGATCACCGCCGGGGCGATTGATTGCGATATCCACCCGGCGCTGCCGAACACGCGCGCCCTGCTGCCCTATCTCGACCCCTATTGGCGCGAACACATCCTCAGGCGCGGCATCGAGGGAAGCAATCTCGAAGCCAGCGCCTTCCCTCCCGCGGCGCCGATCAATGCCCGGCCCGACTGGCTCCCGGCGACGGGGCTGGCCGGCTCCAGCCTGGCTGCCCTGCAGGCGCATATCCTCGACCCCATGCAGCCGCGCGCGGCCATCTGTAACGTCATCCATGGCGCGCAGATGATGATGAGCGAGGATCTTTCGGCGGCACTGTGCCGGGCCGTCAACAACTGGCTGGTGGCCGAATGGCTCGACCGCGACCCCAGGCTGCGCGCCTCCATCGTCGTGCCGGTCCACAGCCCCGATCTGGCGGCCGAGGAGATCGAGCGCATGGCGCCCGACCGGCGGTTCGTGCAGGTGCTGCTGCTGGCCATGGCGGAGCTGCCGCTGGGCCGACGGCAGAACTGGCCCATCTACCGCGCGGCGGAACGCCACGGGCTGCCGGTCGGCATCCATGCCGGTTCCAGCTTCCGCCACCCGCCCAGCGCCGGCGGCTGGGGCTCCTTCTACCTGGAGGACTATGTCTCCTACGCCCAGGGCATGGCGGCCGCGCTCAACTCCCTGCTGGCCGAGGGCGTGTTCCAGAAATTCCCGGACCTGCGCGTGGTGCTGATCGAATCCGGCGTCACCTGGCTTCCGGCCAGCCTGTGGCGCATCAACAAGACCTGGCGCGGGGTGCGGGCCGAAGTGCCCTGGCTCGACCGGCTGCCCGCGGACATCATCCGCGAAAGGGTCAGGCTGACCGCGCAGCCCTTCGACGCGCCACCCGATGCCGCCGCCCTGACGACGCTGCTGGAGCAGTTCGGCTCCGACGAGATGCTGCTCTTCGCCACGGATTATCCGCACTGGCATTACGAAGGCGAGGAGCCGCTGCCGCCCGGCCTGCCGGCGGGACTGCTGCGCAAGCTGCTGGTGGACAACCCGCTGGCGACCTATCCGAGGCTGGCCGCGGCCAAGGCCGCCGCCGTTCCGCAGGAGGCAACCCGATGAACGTGACGCTGCGCGACCAGCGGCTGGACAACCCGGCGCAGAGCCATCTCGGCTTCATCGACTGCGACGTGCATCCCTATTTCCGCACGCCGGCGGATTTCGACCCCTTCCTCCCGGAACGGTGGCGCGAGCACCGGCGCAGCATTGGCCACCGTTCCCGGCAGGGCCTGGCCAAGGCCTCGCTGTATCCCCGCATGTCGCCCGGCAACGGGATGCGCGGTGATGCCTGGCCCAAGGATGGCAGCCCGCCGGGCTCCGACCTGGAACTGATGCGCGAGCAACTGCTCGATCTCTTCGGCGTGCGCTACGGCCTGCTGGCGCCACTGGTCGGCGGCGCGGCCGCCGAGCGCAACGTGGAATTCGGCGCCGCCATGGCCAGGGCGGTCAACGAATGGCAATGCGCGTATTTCTGCGACCCCGAACCCAGATTGAAGGCCTCGGTCCAGGTGACGATCGAGCATGAGGAAAGCGCGATTGCCGAGATAGAGCGCTGTGCCCGCGACCGGCGCTTCGTGCAGGTGAACATCCCGCCGCGCGGGCTGGAACCGCTCGGGCGGCACCGCTACCGCAGGATCCTTGCCGCCTGCGCGGCGAACGGCTTCCCCGTCTCGCTCCATCTAGGCGGCACCAGCGGCCACCCTTCGACCGGCGGCGGCTGGCCCTCCTTCTATCACGAGGAACACCCTTCCTACGTGCAGAGCATGCAGACCCTGGTCATCAGCCTGGTCTGCGAGGGCGTGTTCGAGGAAATCCCGGATCTGAAGATCGTGCTGGTGGAAGGGGGCTTCGCCTGGCTGCCTTCCCTCGCCTGGCGACTGGACAAGCACTGGAAGCGGCTGCGGGCCGAGGTGCCGCATCTGCGGCGCGCGCCGTCCGAATACATCCGCGAGCATTTCTGGGTCAGCACCCAGCCGATCGAGGAACCGGAGCGCCCGGCCGACATGCTCTCCACCATCGAATGGATCGGGCCCGAGCGGGTGTTGTTCTCCACCGATTATCCGCACTGGGACCAGGATGACCCGCGCTACGCCTTCAAGGTCCGGCTGCCCGAGGACTGGGCGCGCATGATCTACCGCGAGAATGCGCTGGCGCTGTATCGGCTGGATTGAGGATGAACCGGCATGTCGTGGCGGCGGTGGGGGAAATCCCGCCAGGGGGCCGCAAGCTTGTCTCGATCCGCGGGCGCGAGATCGGGGTGTTCAACCTCGGTGGCGAATTCTTCGCGCTGATCAATCGCTGCCCGCACCAGGGTGCCGCCCTGTGCAAGGGTGAGGTGGTAAGCCGGCTTGAAGCGCCCATGCCCGGCGAGTACCGGCTGGCGCAGCAGGGTACGATGCTGCGCTGCCCCTGGCATTGCTGGGAATTCGACATCCGCACCGGGCAGTCCTGGTGCGACCCCGATGACATCAAGGCGCGCACCTATCATGTGACCGTCGAGCCGGGAGAGAGCCTGGTCAAGGGGCCCTTCGCGGCCGAGACGGTGAGTGTTTCGGTCGAAGGCGACTATGTGGTGGTGACGCTCTGATCCTTCCCGTGCGGAACCCGCATCCCACCGGACCCGGGACGACGATGCGGTGTCATGGCGTGCCCCGGTGGGCCGCGGTGTTCGACGCCGGCTTCCGGAGCAGCTTCCAGGTGGAGGTTGCGAAGGCGATGAGCGCTCCCTCGGCGTCGCGCGCGTCGGCACGCAGGAACCAGGTGCCGCCGCGGCGCAGCGCCTCGCCACGGCAGACCACGCGTCCGCTGCGCACAGGGGCGAGATACTGGATCTTCATCTCCAGCGTCGTGCCCGGTGCGCCATGGCTGTTGATGAGGTGCCCCATGGCGATGTCCAGCGCCGTCGCCAGGATGCCGCCATGCAGCGTGCCCTGTGGGTTGTACATGAAGTCCGCAACCTCGAAGGCCACTTCGCAGCCGCCATCGGGATAGGTGATTTCCAGGCCCAGCAGCCGGGCGAGGAAGAAATCGCCGAAGACCTCCTGCTGGCCTGCGGTGGCGCGTTGGAAGGCGGCGAGCGCCGTTGCGCGGTCGAGTTGGCGGGTCATCGGTCTGTCTCCGGAGCATCCTTCGGCGTGGCCGCCCTGAGCGGGTGCTGATTCAAGGTCCTGCCGCATGGCATTGCGCCGCCGGGCGCGGCAGGGCCTTCCCCGCGCCGTGGCGGCCAGGGCATCTCAGCTTGGAGATGCCTTCAACCGGGGCAGCCAGGCTATGCCAGCAGGCCGCTTTCCCGTGCCTTGATCTGCAGGGCCAGGTGTTTCGAATAGATCCGGCACTGCGCCAGGCTGCCTGCCATGAACCACAGGCCTTCCTGGGCGGTCGGCTTCCACATATTCGCCATCTCGCCATCGGCGCCGATGCCCCAGACCTCGCCAACCTTGTCCGCGACCGCGTCGCCGAGCAGGCGGCGCACCAGTTCCTGCTGCGTGAAATATCCGGTTGCCGTTACCAGCAGGTCCGCCTGCCTGACGGTGCCGTCCTTCAGCAAGGCACCGCCTGCCACGAAGCGCTCGATCTGGTCGAACTGCAGCATGCCGATCTCACCGCTGATGATCAGCCCCGAGCATCCGGCATCCAGATAGTAGCCACCGCCCCGCCGCCGATACTTCATCTGGTGGCCGGTCTTGTCCTCGCCCAGGTCGTACTTGAAGCCACGCGCGATCAGGGCGGCGATCAGCTCCTTGTCGAACTCCACCATGCGTTCGACGGCAAGCTGATAGCCCCGCACGAGCAGGGGATAGGTCGCGGCGGTGGCGATCAGGTCGCTGTCTTCCAGCGATGCGCCCTCGTCATAGAGCGCGTAGTTGAGCTTCGCGCTCGGGTCGATGCTGACCACCGTGGTGGAGCCGCGCTGGATGATGGTGGTGTCGGCACCATGGCTGTGCAGGTCCTGGGCAACATCATGGCCGCTATTGCCGGTGCCGAGCACGAGTGCCTTCTTCCCCCGCCAGGCCGCGCCATTCGTGAAGCCGTGCGAGTGCATCACCTCGCCCTTGAAGTCCTCGATCCCCGGCAGCTTGGGAACCCTGGGAATGCCGCTGACACCGTTGGCGAAAATAAGGTGGCGGGGGTGCATGACACGTTCGGTTCCATCAGCCCTGCGCACCGTCGCCCGCCAGCGTTTCGCCGCGGCGTCATAGGTGCCGCCGACGAATTCCGCGCCGGTCCAGACATTGACCTCCATCGCCCAGGCATAGGTCTCGAACCAGTTGGCCAGCATGTCCTTCGGCAGGTATTTCGGCCAGCTTGGCGGATAGGGCATATAGGGCAGGTGGTTCACATGGATCTGGTTGTGCAGCGCCAGTGAATGGTAGCGCTTGCGCCAGTTGTCGCCGATGCGCTCTTGCTTCTCCACCACCAGCGTATCAACCTCCAGCTGCCGCAGGCGGGCGGCGATGGCCAGGCCGGCCTGCCCCCCGCCGATGACCAGCACCGTCGGGTCGCGGTCCTGGAAGGCCTGCTGCCTGTTGCGCTGGTCCAGCCAGTTGTCGCCGCCGAAATTCCGCGAATAGGCTTCACCGCTCGGGCGCCGGGCGCCGATCTTTTCCTCGTGCCCCTTCAGTTCCTCGAGCGAGGTCAGCAGCACCCAGGCCTGGCCGGGCATGTCGGCCCGCAGGCGCAGGACGCCGGCGCCACGGCCGGTTGCCGTTTCGAATTCGAACAGCGCCTCGATCACCTCGATGCCGAGCCGTCGCACGCGCCGCGGCGCCGCGCGGCCCGGGGGGGTCCAGAAATTGCTTTCCTGGGGGGAAGCCTGGGCCCGGCACAGGGCCTCGGCAATGTCGCCGGCGCCCAGATGAGGAGTGATGTTCCAGGTGAAGGCCAGCAAGTCGCGCCAATGGCTGTCTGCGACGAAGAGTGCCGTCAGGGCCTGCCTGTTCCCCTCGCGCAGGGCAGCCTCGAAGGCACCGAGCCACTGCTTGGCCTCATGCGTCTCGGAAGTGGGAGCAACTGCCGGACCAACATGGTTCATGGACGTCTCCGATATTCCTGCGCCGATCGCCTGCGTCCCTGGCGACAAGCCTGCTGCCAGGCATGGCCATTCCACATCGCGGATTTGCGTGGCTTTCAGACGAACGCTAACCGTGCTTTTCCGGGGTGGCAATGCCAGCCCCGCGCCAATCCGGACCTGATCGCACCGGGTATGGCGAGTGGCTCTCCCCTCCGGCCAGCGCGAACAATCCCCGCGGACCGGTCCGGCATATGGCCGCTGTCGCCGGGCAAGGCCGCTGGCGGATCAGCCGCCCTCGTCATCGCCGGCACGGCGATAATCATCCGTCGTGACCACGCGGGGCCGCTCCGGTCCGGCATAGGGGTCCATGCCCGCGGCGGTCATCTCGATGACGCGGCAGTCCTCGCACAACATCAGCGCGCGCAGCCGTTCCGGGTCGCGGAACATCCAGTGCCGGCCGGCGGTGAGCTTCGCGACCACGCGGTCAATCGAGCTCTTCGTCCCGAAGGCCTTGTCGCAGCGCAGGCAGCGGAAAGGCTCCTCATCCTTGATGATCCGCGGCGCCGACGCCTCCGCCGTCAGGTTCAGCCGTGGCACGAGTTCGATCACCCGCTCCGGGCAGGTCGCGGCGCAGAGGCCGCATTGCACGCAGGCATCCTCCAGGAAGCGGAGCTGCGGCCGCTCGGGGTTCGCCGTGAAGGCGCCGGTCGGGCAGACCGAGGTGCAGGCGAGGCAGAGCGTGCAGCCCTCGACCCGCACCCGCGCCTCGCCGAGCGGCGCGCGCTCCGGCAGCGGCACCACCATGGGGAGCGCGGCACCGGGCCGCGGAGAGGCCGACGCGGCCCGGTGCAGCGCGCGCAGCGCCTGGTGCAGCAACTCGCGCGGCTGGCCGAGGGCGAGAAAGCCATCGGGCGTCCAGCCTGTCTCCAATTGCTGCGCCGTGTGGAGCGGGCCGGGGAGCAGGAAGGGGTCGTCCAGTTCGATGGCAGCGGCGCGCGCCACGGACTCCGCCTCCAGGCCGAAGCCGCGCAGCACCGCCCCGACATAATCGAGGTTGCGGAACCGGCCCTCCGCCCCGTGCGGGCGCCGGCGGCCGGGCAGCAGCACACGCAGCGCCGCCGCGCCCCAGGCGAAAGCCGCCATGAGGAGGCCAAGGTCGAGCGCCGTCACCTCGTTCACCCGCAGCGGCAGCACCCTTGCGGGCAGGCCATCGCCATGGCGGGCCAGCGCATCCAGCAGCGGTGTGCCATGCGCCTCGTCATGCAGCAGCAGCACGGGCGAGGCACCGCCGGCCTCGCGGTAGGTGAGCAGCAGGCTGCGCAGCCGGCGCAGCAGCGCATCGGGCGGCGGCAGGGCATAGGTCGCGGCGCCGGTCGGGCAGACCGCGGCACAGGCGCCGCAGCCGGCACAGATCTCGGCCGAAACCTGCACCGCGTCGCGCCCCGGCGTGATCGCGCCGGTTGGGCAGAGCTCCAGGCAGCGGGTGCAGCCGGTGCGGCGGTTGCGGGCATGGGCGCAGAGCCCGGCCTCGAAGGTGACGAAGCGCGGCTTGTCGAAGCTGCCGACCAATTCGCCGGCGCGTGCGACGGCGCGCTGCACCGCCAGGGCATCGGCCGGGTCGGCGCGCAGATAGCCCTCGCGCAGGTCATGGGTCGGGAACAGCGGCGTCCGGCCGGTGAGGTCCAGGATGAGGTCGCAGCGGCTCACCGCGCCGTCGCGCGCCGACCCCCAGCGGTATGCGGCGCGGGAGGAAGGGGCTGCGGCCGCATAGCCGTCCACCACCAGCTCGAAGGCCCCGAGCCAGCCGGTTGCCGTGTGTGCCCGGCCGCGCAGCACCGGGTATTCGGCGCTGCGCAGCGGCGTGACCTCGGCCTCGCCGGTGAGCAGCACGGTGAGGTCGAGCCGGTCCTTCAACTGCTCGGCCGCCGCGAGCGCCGTCTCGTCGCGGCCGAGGAGCAGGGTGACGCCACGACTCTCCAGCCCGGTCACCGGCGTGGGCGGCATCGGCACGGCGGCGGCGGCGAGCAGCGCGGCCATCTTCGGCCCCGCTGCGGCGGCTTCGGTGGACCAGCCGGCCTGCTCCCGCAGGTTCACGAAGATGAGATCACCGGTGTGGCCCGCCGCTTCCGCCTCCTGGGTGAAGAGAGGCGCTTCCTGCGTGCAGGCCACCGTCACCGGCCGGGCCTCGCCGAGCCCGGCCAGGAAGCGGCCGAGCTGGGCACGGCAGAGCTGCTCCGCCAGGCGCAACTCGCCCCCTTGTCGGCAGCCATGCCGGAGTGCCTGCGCGTCGAGGGGCATGGAGTCCTCGCAGCTGCAGACGAAGGTGATCCGCCCGCCGCCTGTCTCCGCCCCTCCATCGTGCTGTCGCTGGCTCATCGCAATCCCCGCAGGCTGGCGCTTGTCGCCAGGACGCCCGGCGGCATATCCTGCATCTTCGACCTTACCGATCGTCCCGACCACTGACGAGCCAGGGAACGGCATGGGATCGGCCACGGATCTGGGAGACCTGCCGCCGGTGTTCCGGCCGGTGGTCGCGCTGCGGGAAGGTGGCGATGCCCTGGCGCATGCCGTGGCGCGGGTGGCCCAGGGAGCGGGCACCCTGGTCTGGGTCCGCGCCCTCTCCCGTGTCGAGGCCGCCGTGGTGCTGGAACCGGAGCAGCCTCTGGCGGCCGCGCGCCCGGCCCTGTTCGCCGCGGCCAATGCGCTGGCCGATGCGCTCGGCGCGCTCGGCCCGCCCGAAATCCCGGTGACGCTGCGTTGGCCGGCGA
>JAEWCI010000456.1 GCA_023390705.1 Pseudomonadota bacterium | reverse complement strand
GGGGTTGGGGGGCGCGCTGGCCGGCCCTTCTATCCCCCCCCCGCGGCCGCGGCCGCCCAGTGCCGCGATCAGGAACTCCGCCGCCCTGCGCGCCATCCCCGTGTCGTCGCTGCCGATGAAGGTGACGAAATCGCCCGCCATGCGGTTGACGAAGCCCACCAGCGGGATGCCGGCGGCATTCGCCTCGGCCACCGGCGCCGCCATGGCGGCGTCGTCGGCCGGGGCGAAGAGGATGGCATCCGGCCGCTCGGCGATGACCTGGCGCAGCAGCACCGTCTGCTCCACCGGGTCGTCCGGCAGGCGCGGGACATGCGCGGTGGCCCGGCCGCCGGCGGCGGCGGCAATCTTCGCCGCGCCGAATTGCAGCGCCTGGTAATTCGGGTTCCCGGCATTCTTGGTGAAGACGGCAAGGCGCGGCATCGCGCTGGGCATCGGTTGGCTTCCCCCCTTGGTGGGCGAAGCCTCTGTGGCGGTTGCCGGGCCTGTCAACCGGCAGTCTCGACAGCCCCGCGGGCGGCGTCATGATGCGCGGCCATGCCGGTCCCGTCCCGGCCCGCCGCCATCCCGGCTGCGCGCCACGGGGGCGGACCGGGCCGAGCATCCATCCACGATACCTGGGAGGAACATTGATGACCGTCGGCTTCCGCATCCGCCCCGTCACCATGCGGGCCAGCGCGGCGCTCTGCGCCCGCTTCGCCACGCTGCCCGCCGCGAATATCGGCGACGTGATGAACCGCATGCAGACCATGCGCGGCCCCTTCTTCGCCTATGGCGGCCGCCGCCAGGTGGCCGGCCCGGTCTTCCCGGTGCGCGCCCGCGGCGGCGACAACCTGATGCTGCACCGCGCCATCGACATGGCGCAGCCGGGCGACATCATCGTGCTGGACGGCGCCGGCGACCTCTCCATCGCCCAGACGGGCGAGTTGATGATGGGCCATGTGGCGAAGCGCGGCATCGCCGCCGTCATCATCGACGGCGCGGTGCGCGACAAGGAGCCGCTGCGCGAACTGAACCTCGGCGTCTGGGCGCGCGGCGTGACGCCCTCCGGCCCCTACAAGGACGGCCCGGGCGAAATCGGCTACCCCGTCTCCTGCGGCGGCCAGGTGGTGATGCCGGGCGACATCGTCATGGCCGACGAGGATGGCGTGGTGGTCATCCCCGCCGCCGATGCCGAGGAGGTGATCGTCGCGGCCGAGGCGCACCACCAGAAGGAGATCAAGGCCCAGGCGGATATCGACGCCGGCACCAACAACCGCGACTGGGTGCTGGCGGCGCTGAAGGCCAAGGGCGTCGCGGGCGCCTGAGCCACCCTTCGCCGTTCAGGCCGCCGGCACGCCCCCGGGCAAAGAATGGCCGGAGGCACCGGTCCGACCGCCGCGGCAGGCGCGATGCCTGCCGGAGCGCCACGGCCTCGGCACGCCGAATGGCCCAAAGGCCCGTGGTGCCGCCCCTCAGCGGCGGCGGGGGTGCCGCAGCCGCACGGGCTGTGGCATCGGCTCTTCCTCAAGCAGCATGCTGGCCGTGGCGAGTTGCGCGACCCCGAAGGTGAGGCCGAGAAACAGCCAGAGCAGCAGCAGCGGCATCGGTCCTTCGGCATCCTGGCTCAGCAGGGTGCCGATCTCGCCGGGGTTGCCCAACAGCAGCCCGGCGATGACGAGGCCGGCGAGCAGGAAGCCACCGGCCAGGTGCAACAAGGCGAATCGGATGGCAATGGACATGCCGCCATATCGCCAGGTCCGGCGGCCGGTTCCTCCGCTCCCGGTTCGCCCCTGGGCTGGAGCATTCCCAGGCCGGGCGGCGGGAGCACCCGGCGACCCGGAAAATGCGACGGGACGACAAGCCGGCGCCGTTGAAGCGGGCGCCCCCGAGGGGAAGCGCCCTACCGCCCGGGCCGCGGGGTGGCGTGCGGCGCCAGCCAGCCCATGCTGGCCTCGGGCTCGGCATCGGTGCTGGGCAGGTAGGGCTTGATGTCCAGCAGCGGGGTGCCGTCCACGCAGTCCAGGTTGCGCACCAGCAGCACGCCCGGCGCCTCCTGCCCCTCGAAGGCCACCACGGAAAGCCCGATGGGGTTGGGCCGGTTCGGCGCGCGGGTGGCGAAGATGCCGCGCGGCTGGCCGGAGAAGGGCGGCGTCACCGTCAGGCTCGGCCCACGGTCCAGGTGAAGCCAGTACAGCAGGATCAGGTGGCTGAATCCCGCAAGCCCGGCCAGCCCCTCCTGCCAGGCTGGGTCCACCACCGCGCGGCAGAGCGGCGGCGGCTGCAACTGCCTGCCATTGCGCGGGCAGTCGGCAGGGGTGGCGAAAGGCGTCAGCAGCCGGCCGATCGGCCGCAGCGTCAGAGGGGGCGGGCTCATGCCGGCATTCTGCCCGGGCGGCGCGAATCGCAGAAGGTGCCGAAGCCGCCGTGGGCAGCCGTGATGCACATCGCCGCACCGTGAGGAAGATGCGAACAGGGAACCAGGCGGCCGCGCCGCGCTTCCCCTTGCCATGCGCCTTCACGACGCGCATAGCCGGCCTGCGCAACCGCGCCGAACAGGGAGAAGGATTCGCCGATGCTCCGCTTCGTCCTGCCTGCTGCTGCCATGCTGCTGCTCGGCACCAGCCTGCCCGCCGCCGCCCAGAATGCGGAAGCAGGCCAGCGCGTGTTCCGGACCCAGTGCACCGCCTGCCACACCATCAACCAGGGCGGCCGCAACGGCGTGGGCCCCAACCTGTTCGGCGTCGTCGGCCGCAAGGCCGCCAGCCTGGAGAATTTCCGCTACTCCGCGCCGATGCGTGAAAAGGCCGCGGGCGGCCTGACCTGGGACGAGGCGACGCTGCGCGCCTATATCGCCAATCCCAAGGCCGTGGTGCCGGGTGGCGCCATGTCCTATGCCGGCCTGCGCAACGAGCAGCAGTTGAACGACCTGATCGCCTATCTCGCGGCGCAGAAATAGGGCCGCTTCGGCGCGCCCTCGCCCGCTTTTTCCCGGCCGGGCCTCACGCCGCGGCGTGGGCCCGGCGTGTGATGATTGCGCCGGGCCGCCATTCGTTCTTTCCTGCCGGATCGGCACGAGAAGCCGGCCTGGGAGGAAAGCATGTCAGGACTCACGCGAAGGGCCGCGCTCGCGGCCGTGCCGGCGCTGCTTGCCGCGCCCGCCACGCTGCGGGCGCAGGGCGCCTGGCCGAATCGCCCTGTGCGCATCGTCAGCCCCTTCGCCCCCGGCGGCCCGCAGGACGTGCCCGGGCGCTTCATGGTGGACTGGCTGCAGCCGCGGCTCGGCCAGCCGGTGGTGTATGAATCGCGGGCCGGCGCCGGCGGCGCGGTCGGCATGCAGCATGTCGCTCAGGCCAATGACGGCCATACCTTCCTGCTGACTTCCTCGGCCGTCGCCACCCTGCCGGCGATGCGGCGGGAACTGGGCTTCGACCCGCAGACGGATCTGGTTCCGGTATCCATCGTGGCGGAATCGGCCATGCTCATCAGCGTGCGGCCGAACGGGCCGGCCGGGCTGGCGGAATACCTGGCGCGGGCGAAGGCCAATCCCGGACGGGTGAGCTTCGGCTCCTCCGGCACCGGCTCCACCACCCATCTCGCCGGCGCGCTGCTTGCCCAGATGGCGGGGGTGGAGCTGCTGCACGTGCCCTATCGCGGCGCGACCGTGGCGCTGAACGCGCTGCTGGCCGGCGACGTGGACAGCATCCTGGGCGATCCCGCCATTGTGCTGGAGCATGTCCGCGCCGGCAGCCTGCGCGGCGTGGCGGTGACGACACCGGAGCGCAACCCGGTGCTGCCCGATGTGCCGGCCCTGGCGGAGCGGGTGCCGGGCTATGCCGTGCCGCTGTGGTTCGGCCTGCTGACCGGAAGGGCCACGCCCACCGAGGGCATCCGCCGCCTGCTGGCCGAGCTCGCGCCGCTGCGCTCGCCGGAAGGCGAGCTTTCCAAGAGGCTGGCGGCCACCGGCGGCAGGCTGCTGTTCAGCGACCCGGAAGTGCTGGCCGAGCGGCTGCGCCGGGAGATCCCGCAATGGCGCCAGGTGGTGCAGCGCGCCGGCATCCTGCCCGAATAAGGCGCCCAAGCGCGAGAGGGCGACGCCCTCTCGCCATCGCCGCCCCGCCTCAAGAGGTGGCGCAGGGGCGGATCACCCGCTCTCCGAAGCGCAGCAGGCCTTCCTCCAGATCCGGCAGGAAGGCGCCGACCGGCAGCACCACCCGGCCGACGCCGCGGGCCCAGCGTTCCTCCACCGCCGCCAGCGGATCCTTGCCGGATGCCGGCAGGGCGTCCGGGCATCCGGTGATGAACTCGATGGCGGCGGGGTCGCGGCCGGCGGCCTCGGCGCTGCGGCGCACCACCTCCAGCAGCGGGAAGGTGTCGAGCGGCGAGCCGATGGAAGGAAAGAAGCCATCCCCCAGCCGCCCGGCCCGCCGCGCCGCCGCTTCGGAATGGCCACCGACGATGATCGGCAGATGGCCGACCGGCTTGGGATTGCTGTTCACCTGCCGGAAATTCACGAACTCCCCGGCGAAGCTGGCGCTGTCGCCGGCCCATAGCGCGCGCATGGCGGCGATGTATTCGTCGGCCATCCGGCCGCGCTGCCCGAAGGGCACGCCGAGCGCGGCGAATTCCTCGCGCAGCCAGCCGACGCCGATGCCGAGTTCCATCCGTCCGCCGCTCATGGCGTCGATGGTTGCCACCTGCTTGGCCAGCACCAGCGGGTTGCGCTGCGGCAGGATGATGACGCCGGTCAGCAATCGCAGCCGCGTCGTCACCGCCGCGACATGCGCCAGCCAGATCAGCGGGTCCGGATAGGTGGCGGTGGCACCGGCTGCCATGCGGCCGCTGGCGGAATAGGGGTAGGTGCTGGCGTAGTCGTCCGGCAGCACGACATGATCAATGGCCACCAGGGAATCGAAGCCGGCGGCTTCGGCAAGCCGCGCGAGGCGCGTGGCCCCGGCGGCATCGGGAAAATTCGTGTTGCCGAAGTGCAGGGCGAATTTCATGGCGTTGCCTCCCCTGGAGCGGTTTCACCGCATCCGTACACGGTGAAGCCGCTCCAGCTTGTTGTCTTGTCGCATTTCCCGAGTCGCCGGGTGATCCAACCCGGCTTGAAAATGCCCTGGTGCTTTCACGGCAGCCTGCCGGAAGCCGGCGAAGGCGTCCATGGCCGGCGCCGCGGCGAAAGCTGGACCGGCCCGCCGCACCGGGGCCGGAGGCCATCGGACAGCGGGCAATCGTCCGGAAAGAACAGCCAGGAATCCGGCCACAACTTCGACGAAGCGCCACCCTGATTCCGTACCGGGTATCGGTTGATAACAGCCCGGCCTTCAAGCCTGGGAGTTGTGGATATGACCGCTACGAGGCGTCTTATGGTTGTCCTGATCGCCAGTATTGCGCTTTCCGCCTGTTCCGGCATGAACCGGACGCAGCAGCGTGCCCTGTCGGGCGGTGCGATCGGCGCAGCAGGCGGCGCCCTTCTTGGCGCTGCCACCGGTGGTTCGCCCCTGCTTGGCGCGGCCATCGGCGGCGCGGGCGGGGCCGCGATGGGTGCGCTGACTTCGGGCAGGTAACAGGGTCGCCCGCAGCGCGGCACGATCCCGCGCCGCGAACACGGGTCCACGGCGGCTCGGCCTTCCTTTCCTGGAAGGCCGGTCCGCCACGGGTCGCGCCTGCCGGCCGCGGTCCGGCCATCGGAAACGCGCGGCGCAGGCAAGCAGGAGGAGGGCGGCCACCGCCCCCTCCCCGTCCGGCCCTATTCCCGGTGCAGCACCGCTTCGGTGCGCGCCTGCAATTCCTCGAAAGACAGGCCGGGGATGATCTCGCGCACCACGAAGCCCCTGGGCGTCACGTCCACCACCGCCAGGTTCGTGTACACGCGGCTGACGCAGGCCTTGGCGGTCAGCGGATAGCGGCACTGCTTCAGCAGCCGCGGCTTCCCGTCGCGGGTGGTATGCTCCATCGTCACCCAGACCTGCTTGGCGCCGACCGCCAGGTCCATGGCGCCGCCGATCTGCCCGCCCGCTTCCTCGGTGCCGGCAGCCCAATTCGCCAGGTCGCCATTCTCCGCCACCTGGAAGCCGCCGAGCACGCAGAGGTCGAGATGCCCGCCACGCACGATGGCGAAGCTGAGGGCGTGGTCGAAGTAGCTGCCGCCGGGGTGCAGCGACACGCGCTGGGAACTGGCATTGACCAGCCAGGGATTGACCTTGTGCTTCTCCGGCGCCGGCCCGACGCCGAGGATGCCGTTCTCCGAATGGAAGACCACCTCGCGCGAGGCGGGCACATGGTCCGAGATCAGCGTCGGGATGCCGATGCCGAGATTGACGTGCCAGCCGCCGGGAATGTCCTGCGCGGCACGGGCGGCCAGCGCGCTGCGGCCGAGGGGCTTGAAGCCCTGGATGCTGTCGGTCATCGCGCTCCCCCTCACACCACCGGCTGCGGATCGCCGGCCGCGACATGCAGCACGCGATCGACGAAGATGCCCGGCGTGACGATCTCGTTCGCCGGCAATTGGCCGAGGTCGCAGACATGGTGCGTCTGCACGATGGTCAGCCTTCCGGCCATGGCCATGACCGGGTTGAAGTTGCGGCTGGCGTCCCGGTAGATCAGGTTGCCCCAGCGGTCGGCCATCCAGGCTTCCACCAGCGCGACATCGCCGTGCAGGGCGTGTTCCAGGATGCAGGTGCGGCCTTCGTATTCGCGCACCTCCTTGCCCTCGGCCACCACGGTATTGGCGCCCGTCGGGGTGAAGAAGGCGGGAATGCCGGCGCCGGCGGCGCGCATGCGTTCCGCCAGGGTGCCCTGCGGGATGACCTCGCCGATCACCCTGCCGTCCCGCACCGCCAGCCCGGCAATGCTCTGGGCACGGATGAAGGAGGCGATGATGCGCCGCACCCGGCCAAGCTCCACCAGCTTCGCCACGCCCTTCGCCGGCTGGCCCGGCACATGGTTCCGGCCGGCGGAATTGATGACGATGGTGAGGTTCGTCGCCCCCTGCTCGATCAGCCCGTCCACCAGCGCGTTGGGCGCGCCGACATCGCCGAAGCCGGCGACCAGTACCGTGGAGCCGTCCTTGATGCCGTTCATGGCCTCCGCCATGGACCGCACGAATTTATCGATCATCCTGCCGGCCGTTTCCTCTCTGGAGTATTTTCAAGCCGGGTGGGAACACCCGGCAACCCGGAAAATACGAAAATACAACCGCTCTGGTGGTCGGTATCTCCGTTCGGACGCGGATGTTAGGCGGATGGCGCCGCCTCGGCCAGTGGGCGGCCGCCGGCTATTCCGGCGCCATCACCGCACTGCCCAGCAGCGCGGCGATCTCCTGCTCGCCGTAGCCGGCCTCGGCCAGCACGGCGCGGGCATCGGCGCCGAGGCGCGGCGCCAGGGGCAGCTCATCCGGCCCGGCCTCGGAGAAGGTGACGGGGCGGCCGAGGCCGATCATCGGGCCTTCGGTCGGGTGTTCCTCCCGCCGCAGGAAGCCGGCCTCCCAGAGATGCGGGTCCTCCAGCAGCCCCTCGATGGTGTTGTAGGGCATGGCGGGGATGTCGTGCTCGCGGAAGATGCGCGCCCATTCGGCGGTGGGCTTCGCCCGCAGCGCCTCGGCGCGCAGCGCGAAATAGGCATCCACGTTGCGGAAGCGCGCGACCACGCTGTTGAAGCGCGGATCCTCCTTCAGCTCCGGCCGGCCGATGGCGTCGAAGAAGGCGAAGGCCTGGGCATCGGTATTGGCGGAGACTGCGATGTAGCCGTCCTGCGTCGGGATGGGCTTGGCATCCGGGTTCATCACGCGCGGATCGCCGGTCGGGCCCTCGGGGTCGAAGGTGCGGCGGAACATGTGCTCCGTCAGCACGAAATGCGCCATGCTCTCGAACATCGGCACTTCCACCTGCTGGCCGCGCCCGGTCTTCTCCCGCTGGTACAGCGCGGCGGAGACGGCCTGGGCGGCCATATGGCCGGTGATGTGGTCGCACAGCACGAAGGGGGCGAAGCGCGGCTCCCCCAGCACGCGGCCAAGCGCGGCGGCGAAGCCCGACATGCCCTGGATGATGGTGTCATAGGCCGGGCTGTCGTAGTACCGTCCCCTGCTGCCGAAGCCGGCGATGACGCAGAGGATCAGCCGCGGATTGCGCGGCTGCAGCGCTTCCCAGGTGATGCCCAGGCGCTGCAGCGCGCCGCCGCGCATGTTGGTCACCAGCACATCGGCCTGTTCCGCCAGGCGCAGCAGCACGCCGCGCCCGGCCTCGGTCTTCAGGTCCACCGCGATGCTGCGCTTGCCGCGGTTGAAGTGGACGAATTTCGGCGACATGTCGGGTGAGCGCGAGGGGCCGCCCAGCTTGCGCAGCAGGTCGCCGGCGGGCGGCTGCTCCAGCTTGATGACCTCGGCGCCCTGCTCGGCCAGGGTCAGGGTGCAGGTGGGGCCGACGACGACGGCGGTGAGGTCCAGCACCTTCACGCCGCTCAAGGGTCCTTGCGTCATCTCACGCGCCCTCCGCCACGGCCTCGAAGGCCATGCGGCCCTGGTCGTCCAGCGCCCAGAGCCGGACGCGGTTCTCCGCCTCGCGGTGCCAGGCCAGCACCGCCTCCCGCCCCACGAAAAGCGGCCGGCCGGCGCGCGTGGCGATGCTGGCGATGCGCCCGGGCAGGTGGCGCTTGGCGAGTTCGGTCAGCAGCGTCGTGGTCAGCCCGCCATTCACCACCAGCGCCGGATAGCCTTCCTCCTGCCGCGTATAGTCGGCGTCGTAGTGGATGCGGTGGCCGTTGAAGGT
>JAEWCI010000450.1 GCA_023390705.1 Pseudomonadota bacterium | reverse complement strand
GGCTGGGCAAGCGGGTGGAGCTTTCGGCCTGGAATCCCGCCGCGCCCGCCTTCCGGGCCGGCTACCACCACCATGCGCTGATGGTGGAACCACTGCAGCGTGCCGCGCCGGAGCGGCTGCTGCCGGCCATCGCCACGGCGCTGCGCGGCGCCGGCCAGTTGGTGATGCTGGACCTGGTGCTGCTGGCCGCGCCTTCCGGCGCCAATGCCGGGCACCTGGCGCAGTGGCTGGAAATCGAGCGCCGCGCCGCGCCGCCACCAACCGAGGCAGTGATCTCCCGCGCCCTGGCGGATGCCGGCTTCACCCTGCATGTCGTGGAGGATTGCGGCCAGCGCCACGGCATGGCGGCGCTGGAGGCCTGGGGCCGGGTGCTGGGTGAGCTGCGCGCAGGTAGCCGGCCAAGCCGCCTGGCGGCACGCGCCCTGCTGGCCGAGATCGAGCCATGGCTGCTGCGCCAGAGGCTGATGAATGCCGGCTGCCTCGGCCTGCGCCGGTGGCATGCCAGCCGCGGCCGGTAGCCGCCGCGCCTACTCCACGCTGACGATGCGGTAGCCGTATTCCTGGCCGTCGGGCTCGACGATGGTGACGTAGTCGCCGGGACGCAGGCTGCCGGCCGGGCGCAGCACGCCATGCACCGGTGCGTCGGGCGCGGAGTCCTCGCCGGGGAAGAAGCGCACCCACCAGCCGGTATCGTCATCCCATTGCACATCGCCGCGCCGCGGGGCCTCCCCAGGCCAGAGGCGGGTGGCGCGCCAGGGTTCGGGGTCGCTCTGCCAGCGCGCCGGGTCGAGCACGCCGCCGGCTTCGAGCGACACCTCAAGGTCGTAGCGCCGCTCCGGGCTTCCTTCGGGGAAGCCCGGGCCGGAGGCCAGAACCATGGTCACCTTCCGCATATGCCGCCTGCCTGCGCGTCCGGGGTGGAACGATACCGGCAAACGCCGCAACCGGAAGGCGGTTCGCAGGGGAAACGGCGCGATCCCGGGCGGGCATCCGCCATTGGCGGGCCGGGGCGCCGGCCCGCCCTTGCCGGCTGA
Source organism: Pseudomonadota bacterium (assembly GCA_023390705.1). Lineage (GTDB taxonomy): Bacteria > Pseudomonadota > Alphaproteobacteria > Acetobacterales > Acetobacteraceae > JAEWCI01. The sequence goes on along the minus strand of JAEWCI010000450.1, from coordinate 5,796 downwards.
AGCATTTTCAAGCCGGCTGGAATCAGGCGGCGACTCGGAAAATGCGACAGACCAACAGGCCAGAGCGGTTGCCGTGAGCGCAGGCGAACGGAAACCACCCTAGCGGCCGAGGATCTGCGGGTAGAGCCCCCGCCAGAAGGCGCAGCCATGCTCCGCCGCGGCATCGAAATACCCCACCTTGCCCGGCTCGAACCGCATCACCGTGTCGCCCGAGCGGATCGGTCCCCAGGCCGGGGCGCCGGGGGCCTGCGGCACGCCGGTCCGGGCGAAGCTCGTCCAGTAGGCCATCATCTGCCGGGCGAGCGCCTGGGAAGGCGGCGCCAGGTCCGGGGCATCCATCCGGCTGGTGTTGGAGAAATGCGGGAAGAAGTAGTTCAGCTCCGAGGAATGCACGGCGCCCAGTTCGAAGCCGGGATCGGGCGTTGCCGGCAGGGCGACGCCGAGCGCGGGGGCGTTCCTGTCGGCGAATTCGAATTGGAAGACCGGGACATGGCGTGACATGAGCTCGGCCGTGCGCAGGTACATGCAGTTGTTGATGCCGACATCCTGCCGGAAATCCGACATGACCGTCCCGAGCGCCGCCGGCGCCGAGGAGTAGTTGCCCGCCGGATACTGCCGCAGCACCGCATCCGCGTTCCCGCCATAGAGGGCCTTCAGGTAGTCGGCATAGTTGTCGTTCGTGATCCTGGCGCCGGCCTGGATGTCGTAGGCGACATAGAGCCGCAGTTCATCCCGGGTGCCGCCATTGATGACGGGGACGCGGACGAAATTGCCCGAGGCCAGGGCCTCGGCGCCCTGGCGCGGCACGGTCCGGTTGCCGACGCTAGGCGCATAGGCCAGGAGGTCGGTGCCGCCGGCCTCGGCGCCCGCGGCCAGCAGATCCGCCACCGGCTTGGCGCGCAGGCAGGCGAGGGCCGTGGCGGCATCGGCGCAGCCGACCCGCTCCGCCACCTTCTGCCCAAGCTGCTGGCTCTGCTGCACCGTCCGCAGCGGGAAGATGCAGCCGGCGCTCTGGATGATCGCCTTGTGGAACAGGCCGGCGGCCTGGTCCGGCGCGATGAGGTGCATGCAGACCGAGGCGCCGCCGGCCGATTCACCGGCCAGGGTGATGTTGTCCGGGTCGCCGCCGAAGGCGGCGATGTTCTGCCGGACCCAGCGCATCGCCAGGCGCTGGTCCTCCAGCGCGTAGCCGCCGTTGTGGTCGGCGTCGAAGGCGGCGTGCGGCATGAAGCCGAAGACGCCCAGCCGGTAGTTCATGGAGACGACCACGGCATCGCCGGACCTGGCGATGTCGTCCAGCCGGTAGAGCGAGGCCGAGCCGCCGACGAAGGCGCCGCCATGGATCCAGACGATCACCGGCCGCTTCGCCCCGGCCGCCTGCCCGCCGGGCTGCGGCACCGTCACGTTGAGGTGGAGGCAATCCTCCTCCTCGCTGCCTTCCGTCAGGCCGTAGCGGGCCGTCTGCGGGCAGGCGCTGCGGAAATTCGAGGCATCGAGCGTGTCCGCCCAGGATGCCGCGGGCTGCGGCAGGGCCCAGCGCAGCGCCCCGACCGGCGGCGCGGCATAGGGAATGCCCCGGAACTCCAGCACGCCGTTGCGGACCGCGCCGCGCACCGCCCCCGACGCCGTCCGCACCACCGTCGCATCCTGCGTGCCCGCACCCTGCTGCGCCCCGGCATGGCCGGCCAGCAGGCAGGCGGAAAGGCCGATCGCCTGCAAGAGAACCTTCAGTCGTGACATCTATGTTGTTACCGCTGTGATCGGGAAGGGGAAGCTAGCCCGCCCGAAACGGGTGCAACAAGCATCTAATCCAACCGATGGTTGATTCAATGCTGAACCTACGCGGCAAACCCCATTATGGCGGAAATCTGGCTTGGCCCTCAACCGTCCGCTTCGCCTGAGTGGAGCTTCCCAAACGAGATCAAGGGGCCCAGCTGGACCGCTCTCAGCCAAGCGTCCTTTGATACCGCCGCGCTTTTGTGTTGATCCACAAAGGCGCCCTCACTCGCCGGCACCGCCGCCAGCGGCTTGGCTGCGCGGCATAAGCGGCGGCGCCCATTCAGGCGCTCGGCCGGCTGCGCTGGCCGCAGGTCAGGACTTCGGCTCGGGTCTGTTGAAAAAATCTCCGCCTCTAGCACCGGGGACAGCCGCTGGTGGCGAGATGGTCGAGGCGCCTGCCATCCGTTGGGATGGATTGCGTCAGCACCGGCCTTTTCAACAGGCCCGGCTCGGCGGTATGAGCGTGAGAGGAAGCCCTCGACTTCCTGCGCGACAATCTGCCGGATCACGAACCGTGCGTTTCGGCGCGAGCACAGTACCAACCAGTGATTTGCCCGGGGGTGCGGCCCCATTACAATCCGCCGTCGATGGAGACCCACAGGTCCGAAATTGGGGCGCTCTCCCACAGCCAGAGCTTCGCGCCGGTCGAATGGTGACAGGAGTGGGCACGCCGCGCTCCCGTTCGGTCGCCTTCCTGTTCGCCTGCATCCTGTGCGCCGGTGGCTGCGCGACCCTGGCTCCTCGGCCCGAGCGCATGGCGGCGGTGCCGGTGGACGGTGCGCAAGCCTTCGCGGCGCCTCCGCTTGCCGGCGCCGTCACGACCGGCGCGGTGATCGGCGCCGAGGATTATGTGGTCGGTGGAGGTCGGCTTTCGGTGAAGGGCGAGGAAATGCGAGGCGCTGTCAGGCTTTCGCTGCAGCGGGCGGGCTATCTGGCGCCTGACCACGACCGCGCGCGCTTCATCCTCGACGTCGCCGTGATTTGGCTGGAGCCACCGACGCAACTCCCGCTCGACCTGACGGGGACCGCGACGACCCTCACCCGCTACCGGCTCAGCAGACGGGAGGACGGGACCATCGTTTTCGACGACCTCATCGCCATGCCATGCACGATGAGCGGCGTCGACGCGTTCCGCCGTGCGGTGGAATGCGCGGTCGGGCACAACATCGGCGCCTTGCTGCACGCGTTGCGCGAGGCCACCGGACCGGCGCGGCGGCCATGACTCGGTTGCTTCCACGATACAGAACCGCGCTGGCGTCACTGGCATTCACCGGCTTGGTCGGCTGCGCTGGTCCGACCGGCTATCAGCAGGCGGCACGTTCCACGCTGATCCCGGCTGTCGAAGGATCCTTCGACCCCTTCGCTTACGGGTACCGCGTCCGGGATCTCAGCGCCGGCGATTACAGCATCGTGGTCCGAACCAACGAGGCCACGCCGGTTCAGCGAGCCGCTGACATCGCACTGCTGCGGGCGGCATACCTGGCGCAGGAAAGGGGCAAGACCCGCTTCGCTGTGCTCCATTCCAGGTCCTTGACCTTGCCACGGGCGATAACGACCATGGTGCCGGTGCCGACGGGATATGGCCTTGCGGTTTTTCCCATAGGCACGGTCGTCAACGACAAAGTCGCCGTCCTGGGCGTCCATCTTCACGGCCCGGATCCGGCGCCGGCGGCATCCTTGCTCGAGGCCCAGGCGGTGATCGATCGGCTTGGACCTGGGCTCGCGCAATAGCAGGTGTCGCCCGTCCGCGCGTGCTCGAGCGTCCTGTCGCAGACCGACCTGCCGCCGGAGAAGTGCTCTGCCGGGGGTCTTGGTGCCTGGGCCGCTCTATATCGCCACCCGCACGCCCAGCTCGACCACCCGGTCGCTCGGGATGCGGAAGAATTCGGTGGCCGGCACCGCGTTGCGGCTCATCACCGTGAACAGCCATTGGCGCCAGCGCGACATCTTCGGCACCACCGCCGCCACCAGCGTCTCCCGCCCCAGGAAGTAGCTGGCCTGCATGGCGTCGAAGGGGATGCCGTCCTCGCGCAGCGCCTCCAGCTCCCGCGGGATGTGCGGGCTTTCCTGGAAGCCGTAGCGGATGATGACGCGGTGGATGTCGGGCGCCAGCTCCTGCACCTCGCGGCGGCGCTCGGCGCTCACCTGCGGCACGTCCTCGTTCACCACGGTCAGGAACAGCACCCGCTCGTGCAGCACCTTGTTGTGCTTCAGGTTGTGCAGCAGCGCGCCGGGCACGTAGTCGGCCTGGCTGGTCATGAACACGGCGATGCCGGGGACACGGATGGTGCGGCTGTGCGGCAGCCGCGCCAGGAAGGATTTCAGCGGCAGGCTGTCCTGGCGGAAGCGGGCGAAGAGCAGGTCGCGGCCGCGCTTCCAGGTGATCATCAGGCCGAACATCACCGCGCCCAGCACCAGCGGCACCCAGCCACCCTCCGGGATCTTCAGCACGTTGGAGGCGAAGAAGGCGAAGTCGAGCAGCAGCAGCGGCAGGAACACCACGCCGACCAGCGGCGCCGGCCACTGGAATTTGCGCCAGAAGACCAGCGTGGCCAGCAGCGAGGTGCAGACGAAGGTGCCCGTCACCGCAATGCCATAGGCGGCCGCCAGGCTGTCCGAGTTACGGAATTCCATCACCAGGATCAGCACGCCGATGAGCAGGCCGAAATTGACCTGCGGCATGTAGATCTGCCCTTCCTCCGTTTCGCTGGTATGGCGCACCACCAGCCGTGGCACGAAGCCAAGCTGCACGCATTGCCGGGCGATGGAATAGGCGCCGGAGATCATGGCCTGGCTGGCGATGATGGTGGCGGCCGTGGCCAGGAAGACCAGGGGCAGGCGGGACCATTCCGGCGCCAGCAGGAAGAAGGGGTTCTCGATGGCGGCCGGGTCGCGCAGCAGCAGCGCCCCCTGGCCGAAATAGTTGAGCGCCAGCGAGGGCAGCACGAACCACAGCCAGGCGAAGCGGATCGGCCGGGCGCCGAAATGCCCCATATCGGCATAGAGCGCCTCCGCCCCCGTCACTGCCAGCACCACCGAACCCAGCGCGACGAAGGCGGCGAGCGGCTGGTGCAGCACGAAGTTCACGGCATGGTGCGGCAGGAGCGCGGTCAGCACGAAAGGGTGCTGCACCACCTCGATCAGCCCGGCAGCGGCGATTGTCGAGAACCACAGCGCGCAGACCGGGCCGAACACCGCGCCCATCGCCCCGGTGCCGCGGTACTGCACCAGGAACAGCGCCAGCAGCACCGCCAGGGAGATCGGGATCACCGCTTCCTCGAAGGCCGGGGAAACCACCTTCAGCCCCTCCACCGCCGAAAGCACGGAGATGGCCGGGGTGATGATGCCGTCGCCGAAGAACAGGGAGGCGCCGGTGATGCCGATCAGCGCCACCGTCCAGCGCCCCCGTTCGGTACGGGCGACGCGTTGCGCCAGGGCCATGAGCGCCAGGATGCCGCCTTCGCCCCGGTTGTCGGCACGCAGGATGAAGACGACGTATTTCACCGTGACGGTCAGCACCAGCGACCAGAAGATCATGCTGAGCAGGCCGAGGATTTCCCAGCGTTCCAGCCCATCGGCCGAGAAATGGCTGGCGGCGGCCTTCAGGGCGTAGAGCGGGCTGGTCCCGATATCGCCATAGACGACGCCGAGCACGCCGAAGAGAAGGCCGGCATTGAGGGCGCCACGTTGGGTGCCGGGCACACCATGGGTGGCGGTACCGGCAGGGGAGGAGGCGTTCAAGCTGCGGCTCCGAACGGGAGGGGCGGCGAGGCATAATCCCCACCTTGCTGCACTGCAAGGGAATCCATTACCAGGGCGCCGGCAGGAGATGGCCGGGTTTTCATCGGCGGCGCCCGGCTTCCGCCATCATCCTGCCGCCAGATGCGGCTTCGTGGGCCTTCCCGCCCCTCCTGAGAGTACCGACCATGGCCCGTCCCCGCGGGTTTGCCGCCCTTGCCGGCGCCGCCCTGCTCTTCCTGCCGGTCGCCGCCGGCCAGGCGCAGAAGACCAGCATGC
>JAEWCI010000440.1 GCA_023390705.1 Pseudomonadota bacterium | reverse complement strand
CTGCGCTGGGGCGAACTGACCGCCACCGCCACCGCCACCCTGACGCTGGATGAGGCATTGCAGCCCATGGGCGCCGGTACCCTGCGCCTCGCCGGGGCCGGCGGCGCGGTGGATGCCGCCGTCGGCGGGGGGCTGCTGGCGCCGCGCTCCGCCGGCATGGCCAGGGCGGTGCTGCAATTGCTGCAACGCCCCGCCGCCGATGGCGGCCCGCCGGTGCTGGAGGTGCCGGCGACCCTGGAGGACCGCACCCTCTCCCTGGCCCGGATTCCGGTCCTGCGCCTGCAACCCTGGTCCTGGCCGGCCAGCCCGGCCACCGAACTGCCCGACGCCGCCAGCGCCCCTTCGCTGCCGGCGCAGGACTGAACGGTCCGCACGCCTATCGCAACCCGGTCGGCCCCCCTCCGTTGGCTAGGGCAGGGAGACATGGCCGATGCATATCCACCACCTCGATTGCGGCCCGATGCGGCCACCCGGCGGCAGGCTGATGGATGGCGTCAGCACCGGGCCGTTCGCCCGGCTGACCTGCCATTGCCTGGCGATCGAAACCGATCATGACGGGCTGGTGCTGGTGGATACCGGCCTCGGGCTGCGCGACATGGTGCGGCCTTATCCCCGGCTGCCCTGGTGGAACGCCGCCCTGCTGCGCTTCCGGCTGGACCCGGACCGCACCATGCTGCGCCAGTTGAAGCGGCGGGGCTTCTCGCCGCGCGACGTGCGGCACATCGTCATGACGCATCTGGACTTCGACCATGCCGGCGGGCTGGTGGATTTCCCCGAGGCCCGCGTGCATGTGATGGAGGCGGAGGCGAAGGCGGCGAAGCGGCGGGAAGGGCTGCTGGGCCGCACCCGCTACCGCCCGGTGCAATGGGGTGACACCAATCGCTGGCACACCTATTCCGAACGTGCCGGCGGCCGCTGGTTCGGCTTCGACGCGGTGACCCAACTCGACAACCTGCCACCCGAGATCCTCTTCGTGCCGCTGCCGGGCCACACCGCCGGCCATGCCGGGGTGGCGGTGGAAGGGCCGCGCGGCTGGGTGCTGCATGCCGGCGACACCTATTTCAACCGCGCCGAGGTGCATGCCGGGACGCCGTCACCGCCGCCCGGCGTCGCCGCCTATGAATACCTCATGGCCTGGGATGCGCCGCTGGCCCGGGCCAACCAGGCGCGAATCCGCGCCCTGGTGCACGACCCCGAAAGCCCCGTGGCGGTGTTCTGCACCCATGACCCGGTGGAGTTCGTCGCCATGTCCGTCTGGAGCGACCGTGCCGTGCCGGAGGCGGCGAATGACGACGAGATGGCCGAGGCGGCGACGGGGTAGGCCCGTTTCCGGCCCCGCCTGCGGCTGAACGCGCGCGGCTGGATGCCGGGAAACGCGGCCGGGAGCGCGGGCGGAAGCGATCCTTCGGGCGCAGCCGCCCATGCCGTCCGCGCAAAGTCCTGGCCCATGGCTGGCAGGCGCGGAACCGCCACACCGGGCCGCCATCGCCGCAAGGTCGCGCCGGCTGTCAGATCACCTGGTAGCGCGCCCGGGCGGCGCGTTCGATGGCGCCGGCGATCAGCCGGTCCATGTCCAGGGCGATGCGGAATTCCTGCAGGAAGCGCAGTTCCTCCTGCGTCAGGTCACCATCCGCGGCGCCGACCTCGCAGGCCAGGAGATAGGCGGTTTCCCGCAAGCGGCTGGGCAGCGCGTCGCGAATCAGGATGCAGGCGCGGTCCAGCCCGTCCGTGCGTTCCAGCAGCCGGAGGCAGATCTCGGTCACCCGGCTGATCTCGCTCGGGTGGAAATCGGCGAAGACCGGCAGTTCCTGCACCAGGCGGGACATCATGCCAAGTTCGGAATCCGACATCTGCTGGTCGGCAGCCGCCATCAGCACCATGGCGCAGACCAGGGCTTCCTGCGGGTTGAAGCGGGTATTGGGCATCCATCGGTGCTCCTTGCCCGGCCCGTCCTGGCCTGCGCCCCGGACGGCGTCAAGACAAGCCGCCGTCACGTCCCCAGAAAGTCGCGCGTCTCCGCCACCGCCTGGGCCAGTCCCAGCCGCCGCACCGCCACGCCTTCCGGCAGCCCGGCCAGCAGCCGGCTGGGGCAGGAGCGGTCGAGCAGGACGAACACGCCCTTGTCGTCCGCCCGGCGGATCAGGCGGCCGAAAGCCTGGCGCAGCCGGTGGCGGGCCAGGGCGTCGTCATAGGATTTCGGGTCGCCCGCCGAGAGGTGGATGCGGCGTTCGCGGTGCAGGATGGAGGGCCGCGGCCAGGGCACCCTGTCGAACACCAGCAGGCGGAGGGAACGGCCGGGCACGTCCACGCCGTCCCGCATCGCGTCGGTGCCGAGCAGGCAGGCATTCTCCTCCGCCCGGAACACGTCCACCAGCGTGGCATTGTCCATGGCGTCCACATGCTGGGCGTAGAGCGGGATGCCGGCCTGGGCGAGCGCCGGGGCGATGCGGTGGCAGGTTTCGCGCAGCCGGCGGATGGCGGTGAACAGCCCCAAGCCTCCGCCGCCCGCCGCCAGGAACAGGGACTGCATCGCCGCCGCGACCTGGCCTGGGCGGCTCTTCTCCACATCCGTCACCACGAAGGCGCGGGTGCGCGCGGCATAGTCGAAGGGGGATGGCACCGCGGCGCGGATCGCCGGCGATGGCAGATGCGC